>NZ_LXSM01000004.1:0-1451 GCF_001648395.1 Eikenella sp. NML03-A-027
GTTTTCAGGTAGCCTTTTATATGATGGGGCTTATTCGTCTTCGTCCTCTTCCTCGTCGCCCAAATCCACTTCCTCAAGCGGAATCACCCGGGTGCGGTAGCGCAGTTTGTGGTAGAGGTAGAAACCGAAGAATATGGGCAGGCCCATATAGGTCACCACAATCCGTTGCCAATCGATTTCGCCGCTCATCACCAGCTCGGTGTCTTGCCCCAAAATCACCAACACACACAACACCAGCGCGATCAGCGGGCCGAAGGGAAACCATTTGGCGCGGTAATCCAAGTCTTTCAAATCAAAACCCTGGGCAATGTAGGCGCGGCGGAAACGGTAGTGGCTGATGGCGATGCCCAGCCAAGAGATGAAGCCGGTTAAGCTTGAAGCGGCCAGAATATATTCATAGGCGTGGTCGTTGAAAATTTCGATTAAAAACAGCAGCAGCACCACCGCTGCCGTGGCCAGCACCGAACGTACCGGTACGCCGAAGCGGTTTACCTTGCGGAAGCTCTTGTACGCCATGCCGCTTTTGCCCATGGCATACAACATGCGCACCGAGGCATACATGCCGGAATTGCCGGCGGAGAGGATGGACGTGAGGATCACCGCGTTCATCACCGCTGCCGCCATGGCTAAGCCAGCGCGTTCAAACACCAACGTAAACGGCGATTTGGCAATCTCAGACACGTTTTCTGCACCCAGCAATTCCGGGCTGGTATAGGGAATCAGCAGGCCGATCACAAAAATCGACAAAATATAGAAAATTAGGATGCGCCAAAACACCTGTTTTACGGCTTTCGGGATGCTCTCTTTCGGGTTTTCCGATTCACCGGCAGTGATACCAATCAGCTCAGTGCCCTGAAACGAAAAGCCGGCAATCAGGAACACGCCCAGCATGGTTAAGAAGCTACCTGAAAAACCGTCACCTAAAAACGGCGCGTCGCCCACGGTAAAGTTAGCCAGACCCACATAGTCGCCGCCAAGAATACCGAAAATCGTCAGCATGCCCACGCCGAGGAAGACGACTACCGTAACCACCTTAACCAGCGAAAACCAATATTCCGATTCGCCGAAAGCTTCTACCGACAACATATTCAACAGCACAATCAGCCCGAAAAACAGCAGGCTCCAGCCCCAAGGCGGCATAAAGCGCATCGGTTCCCAATACGTGATTACCAGCGCGGCAATGGAAATGTCTACTGCTACGGTGATGACCCAACTAAACCAATAATTCCAGCCTAGGGCATAACCCAGCGAGGGATCGACAAACTTGGCGGCATAAGTGGAAAACGAGCCGGACACCGGCAGATAAGTGGCCATTTCGCCCAATGAAGTCATCAGGAAATACACCATCAGGCCGATAGCGGCATAAGCCACCAATGCGCCGCCCGGGCCCGCCATATGGATGGCGCTGCCGCTGGCCATAAACAGGCCGGTGCCGATGCTGCCGCCGATGG
>NZ_LXSM01000005.1:0-156603 GCF_001648395.1 Eikenella sp. NML03-A-027
GTTGGCGGGGTCTCTAATCATCAATCTCGGAGCGGCGGCATGGAGACTGACGACTACGCGAATCATAAACGATTTGCCCTCAGAAATCCAGGGGTAAGGCAAAGGGCACCGGTTGCCCGATGCCCTGTTGTCACTGTCTCAACCTAGCGGGAAACAGATTCCTACCGATATTGCTATCGGAAACAATAGTATCTTACACCTGATGCGCCAGACACGGAATCATGCCGTCTTCATACGGAGAGGTGATGTAGCTGACGAGATGGCGGTAGATTTTGCCGCCCTTCACCGTAACGGCGTAGTAGGCGTTGCGGTTCAGGTTGAACGGGATATTGGCCTGATTGGCAAACAGCTTCGGCACGGTTTCCAGATTCACGGTATCGGCTTCGCTGTACTGTACGCCCTTCTCCACCGCCACGCGGCTCATCAGGCTCAACACTTCGAGGAACTGCTCGGGCGGTACGTCTTTGTAGCCGACTTTGAATTTGGATTTGATGCTGCTCCACAAGGTAATTGCCAGCTTGGCCTGATGCTCTCTCGGCACGGCTCCCACCAGCATGCGGTGTAGGGCTTTGACTTGTTCCTGCTGCTCGTAAGTCAGGCCGGACGGTAGGGCTTTGCGGGTTTGGGGGCTACCTGAAAGAATCTGCTCAATCTGTTCATCGCACCATACGGCAAATTTAGGGTCGAGCCAGCGGGCGAAGTGAACGGCCAGTTTCGGGTGTAGCCATGTACCTTGTTCGATCCCACCACGTTTCACGATAACTATTTGATTTTCTTTCGTTAGGATTTTTCTCCTAACGCTTAAATTTTCAGCAAGTACGGAGATATATTGTTGAGTTTGCTCACTTTTCAAATAATCTTTAGGGAGTTTTCCAAAGTGAGATGCGATCATGGTCGCATTGAGATACCCGTCATCACGGAAAGAAACTGGGATGTTGTTGAATTGGAAAGATTGAATTGCGTTCATGATGAACCTCGTAATTTAGTTGATAGAACCCACAGAATGAGGTGGGCGGGACTCAACTACCGTTACGAGACGGCTGCCGCTATTCCCCCGAAGGGTATTGTATTTACGGCTATCATCCCGCCATTGAAGGCTACCTGAAAATATCAGGCAGAAAAAAGCCGCACTGTCGGGGCGATTGAACCGCTCGTAATTTAGTAGTGCGCTCATCATAAACAAAACCCCCTGCAAATGCAAGGGGCTACCTGAAACTATCCGGCCACATGGGCGATCATGTTTATTTTTTATGAATTTTTAAAGGTATTTGCAGTATAGGTTGATGCCGTGTACATATCAAGTAAATGTGACTAAAAATAGTGACATATTAAACATATCATTGGTAATTATATGACTTATTTATACAAATACTGGAAACCACTTGCCCTTGCCGCGCTGTTGGCGGCGGTGGTAGGCGGGGAATATTGGTATGGCAGGCAACGCTACCAAGCGGGCTATGCTGCGGCCACGGCAGCCATCAATGCCAAACTGGCCGAGCAGAAGCAGAAGCATCAAAAAACCGCCCATACGGCAAGCGTGGAATATCAACAAGAGAAGTCCAAAGCGGACGAGAAAGTGAGGGTAAGGCGTGAAGTGGTACAGCAAATTATCGAGCGGCCTGTGTTTACTGGCGATTGCGTTGATGCTTCCGGGGTGCAAGTCCTCAACGCCGCCATTGCCGAGCGCCATTGAGCCGCCGGCCGATTTGGCTATGCCCTGCCCAAGGCTGCCCGAATTGTCGGGAACAACGGGCAAGGTGATGCTGCCGTGGGCGCTGGAAGTGGTGCATCTGTATAACGACTGTGCGGCACGACATGATGGGTTGATAAAGGCATGGCCGAGGTAGAAAATCTGTTCCGCAAAAAATTTCCAGCCTTTGATTATATTGAATAAAAATCCGCTTCAAACGCAACGATTGCGGAACGGAAATATAGCTGGAAGTATTATAGATGCTTGATTTGTTATATTCTACCGAAGAATGCGGCTGCGGGCGGCTGGAACGTTGAAGGCTACCTGAAAATTTTAGCTTCGCAGAAGCTCGGCCTTGTCTTTGCCAAGACATCGCTTTCAGGTAGCCTCAAATCCGTTCATATGGCTGCAAAAAAAAGGGTGCAATATATAAGGCTACCTGAAACCCACTTTCCCAATTTCAGGTAGCCTTTATTCTTAATCCGCCACTCCGTAGCGGTCGCGGTAGGCCTGCACCGGCGCGAGGTATTGCCGGAACTGTGCATCGTCTTGCAAGAGTGCGAGCAAATCGGCCAGACTGGCAATCGGCACCACCGGCAGCCCGTATTGTTGGCGCACCTCTTGCACCGCCGATTGGCTGCCCGTGCCTTTTTCCATGCGGTCGAGCGCAATTGCCACCCCGGCCGGCGTGGCACCCGCCTGTTCAATCAGGCGCACCGATTCGCGCACCGAAGTGCCGGCGGAAATCACATCATCGATAATCAACACCCGCCCGGCCAGCGGCGCACCCACCAGCGTGCCGCCTTCGCCGTGGTCTTTGGCTTCCTTGCGGTTGTAGGCAAAAGGCACATTGCGCCCCGCTTCGGCCAGCATCATCGCCGTGGCTGAAGCCAGCACGATGCCTTTATAAGCCGGGCCGAACAGCATATCGAACTCCACCCCGCTCTCGAGAATCGAACGCGCATAAAACCGCGCCAGCGCAAGGGTAGAGGCGCCATCGTTAAACAGCCCGGCGTTGAAAAAATAGGGCGACAGCCTCCCGGCCTTGGTAACAAACTCACCAAAGCGCAATACATCCTGCTCCAGCGCAAAGCGCAGGAAATCCTGCCGAAAATCGCTCATGATGCCTTCCCTGAAATCAAGCATTGGAAACGGCGGCATTATAGCCGATTCTGCGGCACTCTTCGGCTGATATGAAAAGACTACCTGAAACCGATGGGCAGATTTCAGGTAGCCTTTTGGTAGAGCAGAATCGTGCTATTGATGGTTTACCGGTTGTTGATCAGCTGGTTTATCAGGCAGCGGCTGCAATAAGCGGCGGCCGGAAGCGATAAAGCGTTTGCCCATTTGTTCCGAGCCGTATGGGTTGAAATGCTCACTATCAACATAGATGGGCAGGCCATCAACGGTAAAGTCTGAAGGGACCAAATCAGTAAAATCTATCCAGTGTACTTGGGGATATTTGCGGACAATCTCGTAAATGGTTTGGTTGGCTGCTTCCGAGTCTTGACGGATAAATTGCTGCCGTTCCGTCAGTTGCTGAAATAGGCCAATGGATTGGAGGTATCTCCTACGAAGGATGTTTACTCCAGCGTTAGGATTATCTTTCAATACATAAACAATTTTGTTCTGATCAAGCAAAAATTGTAGGGTTTTTTCAAAATCTTGAGGGAAGTTATTCTCTCCCAGTCGCTGTTGCCAACGGTTAGACAAAATCACTATTGGATATTTATCTAAATCTTGCTCTACTTGGCGGTACATAGCTAAACAAGTTTCACTCCGTTTAGGCTGATCAGCTAAATCTTTGTATACCGTAGATGTATTATGAAGAAAACCACAGCTCCCCACAGATATGACGTAGGCCGACCAGCCTTCGTGTTTACCCACTAAATCATAGAAAGTATTGAAATGCCCAGTATGTGAATCGCCTACTGCTAATACAGTTACAGGCTTGCTACGATCACCTTTAACGCAATCATTCTTTTCCCCGTCATTACAGATACCAGTATGCCAGCCCAACTCTTGCTTTTCCGGAGTGTGACGAAGCTGCTTATCGTAAGCTGAACGCCCTGCATTCACCCCAATCCCCAGCGCGAAATAAACCGCCATCACGCTGGCAAACGCCTTGCCAGACAGTTTTTTGCTGTGTCGAATCGGGTTCTCAATCAATCGGTACGATACCCACGAAGCCAATACCACGCCGGTCATTGACACCAATACCACATCCAACGGCAATACGCTGTCCATATATGCATAACGCAGCAGCGCCAGCACCGGCCAGTGCCACAGATACAGCGGATAGGAAATCAGGCCGATGGCCACCATCGGCTTCCAAGCGAGCAGCTGGTTGAAACGACTGCCGTTGCCGGCGGCAATCAGCCAGGCAGCAGCGCTGCATACGGCCAAGCGCTCAATATAGCCTTTGCCAGGCAGGAAGCCGTCGGGCAAACACAAACAAACCAGCATAACAATAGCGGCCAACCACGCAGTTGGGTTTAGGCTTTTGCTCGAGGTTTTACAGCGAGCCGGTACCACGGCAGCCAGCGAACCGATTAGTAATTCGTATGCGCGCACTTGCGGCAGGTAATAGGCATCTGCCTCATAAGGCACCAAGCCGGAGAGCAGGCTGGCGGCAATCATGGCGATAACAGCGTGCACGGTGTATTTGGGCAGATATTTGTGCACCAGCCACATCAAGAGAGGGAAAACAAAATAGAACTGCTCTTCCAAGGAAAGCGACCAGATGTGCAGCAGCGGTTTTTCGGCGGAAGCAATATCAAAATAGCCTCCGCTTTTGGCAAAAAACAGGTTGGCACCGAAAAACAGCGAGGAGCGCAGCGAACGCAGATAGTTAAAAAAATCGTCCGGCATCAGCAGCCATGCGCCCACGGCCGTGCAGGCGGCGAGCACAAACAAGAAGGCGGGCAAAATGCGTTTGGCACGGCGCTGGTAGAAATTGAGCAGCGAAAAGCGTTGCCCGGTTAGCTCCTTGTGGATGATGGAGGTAATCAAATAGCCGGAGATAACGAAGAATATATCCACGCCGAGAAAGCCGCCGGGGAGCAGCTTGGCATGAATATGAAACAGGATAACGGCAATCACGGCCACAGCGCGTAGACCGTCGATATCGGCTCGGTAGGAAAGGCTGCTGTTGGAGGCGGGGAGGCTCATGTTGGTGGATATGGCTGAAAGGTTGGATTGGAATAAAGGCTACCTGAAAGATGGCGGAGATGTTCAGCTTCGTTTTCAGGTAGCCTGTTACTGGATTTTAAGCGGCCTGAGGCTTTTCAGGTAGCCTTAGTCCAATTTTTTAAAGTGGCGGCGGCGCTCCAGTTCGCTCAGGTAGCGTTTGCGCAGGCGGATGGATTTGGGGGTGATTTCCACCAGTTCATCGTCGTCGATAAATTCCACTGCGCTTTCCAGCGTGAGCTTAATCGGCGTGGTGAGGCGCACGGCTTCGTCGGTGCCGCTGGCGCGCACGTTGGTGAGCTTTTTGCCCTTGAGCGGATTCACCACCAAATCGTTGTCGCGGCTGTGGATGCCGATAATCATGCCTTCGTAGATTTTGTCGTTGGGCGACACGAACATGCGGCCGCGTTCTTCCAAGTTCCACAGGGCATAAGCCACGGCTTCGCCTTGCTCTTGGGAAACCAGCACGCCGTTGTGGCGGCCGGGCATATCAGGCTTCACGGGGGCATAGTCGTCGAATACATGGCTCATCAGGCCGACGCCGCGCGTGAGGGTCATGAATTCGCCTTGGAAGCCGATGAGGCCGCGGGCGGGGATGTGGTATTCGAGGCGGGTGCGGCCGTGGCCGTCGCTTTCCATATTGGTGAGCTCGCCACGGCGGCGGCCGAGTTCTTCCATGACGGCGCCTTGGTTTTCATCGGGTACGTCCACAGTGAGGTTTTCATACGGCTCGCATTTTTGGCCGTTGATGTCGCGGTACACGACGCGCGGTTTGCCCACGGCCAGTTCGTAGCCTTCGCGGCGCATGTTTTCCAGCAGGATGGTGAGGTGCAGTTCGCCACGGCCGGACACGCGGAACACATCGGCATCGGCAGTGTCTTCCACACGCAGGGCGACGTTGGTGAGCAGTTCGCGTTGCAGGCGGTCGCGGATTTGGCGGCTGGTAACGAATTTGCCTTCGGTGCCGGCCAGCGGGCTGGTGTTCACCATGAAGTCCATGGTAAGGGTGGGCTCGTCCACGCTCAGCATTGGCACGCCGATGGGGTTGTCTTTGTCGCAAATGGTTACGCCGATGCCAATTTCGTCGATGCCGGAAATCAGCACGATGTCGCCGGCTTCGGCTTCCTGCAGCGGCACGCGTTCCAGCCCGCTGAAACCGAGCAGCTGGTTGATGCGGCCTTGGGCGATTTGTTTGTCGTGGTTCATCACGGCCACGGTTTGGCCGGGGCGGATTTTGCCGTTGAGGATGCGGCCGATGCCGAGGCGGCCGGTGTAGTTGTCGTAGTCGAGCTGGGAGATTTGCAGCTGCAGCGGCGCATCGGCGCTACCTGAAGGCGCGGGGGTGTATTTGAGGATGGTGTCGAACAGCGGGCGCATATCGCTGCTCTCGTCTTCTTCGTTCAGCTTGGCGAAGCCGGAGAGGCCGGAGGCATAGACGATGGGGAAATCGAGCTGCTCTTCGCTGGCGCCAAGGTTGTCGAACAAATCAAAGGTTTGATCGATCACCCAGCTGGCGCGGGCGGTGGGCTTATCGATTTTGTTGATCACCACAATGGGTTTCAAGCCCAGTGCGAGGGCTTTTTTGGTGACGAAGCGGGTTTGCGGCATCGGGCCTTCTTGCGCGTCCACCAACAGCAGTACGCAATCCACCATACCGAGCACGCGTTCGACTTCGCCGCCGAAGTCGGCGTGTCCTGGGGTGTCGACGATGTTGATGTGGTAGCCTTCGTATTCGATGGCGGTGTTTTTGGCCAGGATGGTGATGCCGCGTTCTTTTTCGAGGTCGTTGCTGTCCATCACGCGTTCATCCACGTGTTGGTTGGCGCGGAAGGTGCCGGATTGGCGCAGAAGTTGGTCTACGAGTGTGGTTTTGCCATGATCGACGTGAGCGATGATGGCGATGTTGCGGATGTTTTTCATGGGGTTGTCTGCTGCCTTGTAATCGGATCGGAAATAGAAAAAACCGTGCATTATAGCACGGCGGGGCAAGGGATTTCAGGCCGCCTTTGGGTTGGCCGTTTATTGTTTGGCGGCAAGCACATTCATGCAGGAGCGGTATTCTTCTGCGCCGATGCGTTCGGCGATGCGGTTTTTGGTATCGGCATCGAGCGAAGTTTTTGAATCGGCAGGTACACCACGGGCGCGTTGGGCTTTGCTGACGACCATACTGATGGTACCGTACACCAGCCTGCGGGATTCGTCACTTTGGGCGGCGGGCGCATACTTCTGGCGCAGGCGGGCTTCAGTGTCGGCAGGCTTTTCGCCTTCCAGCCGTGCCAGGGCGGCATCGTGGGAGACGGCTGCCGTGAGTTTGCAGTAGCTTTCCACGTTGGTTACTGATTGCAGCTGCGCTTCGCCCGCAGCTTGGGCGGGCGGTTTGGCGCAGGCAGCTGCGGTGAGCAGGGCGGTGAGGCAGAGGGCAGTTTTCCATGTTTGCATGGTATTTTCCTTGATTTCTATGGTTTATGGGATTGCCCTTCTCAGGCTGCCTTTTCGGTTTTCAGGTAGCCTGATTAGGATTTGAATTGCGGGTTAGTCGATAAACTGCCGCAACATGCTCACTGCCAAATGGCTGAACTGGCGGTATTTATCGGTTTTTTCGATTTTGTCTTTATCGAGCCCGATTTCGATAATAACGCCGGCTTTGTTGCCGTAGAGCACGGTGTTTTCAATTTCGTAGGCGCTGTGGGTTTTGCCTTTGCTATCGGGCGTGGGCACGATGAAGGCCTGCAGCATTTCGCCGCTGGCCAGATTTTGCAGGATCAGGCTTTTCTTCACGTTTTCGGCCACATCACCACTAACATATTGGAAGGGGTTGGTGGCCACATCGGTTACGCCGCGATAGGAGTAGATGTAAACTTTGTGTTCGAGTTTGGGGTTGTTGAGCAGATAGAGTTTGAGCAGAAGCTGACGAAGGTCGGCGGCCATGATGTTTCCCTTTGTGTGCCCGCTATAGCTGCGGTTGGTGGGCATTATAGCCAATCTGCGGAGCAAGCTCTACATGGGCAAGTGATAGCCGAAACATATTTTATAGTGAATTAAAATAAGAACGCTACTGCGTGGCTCGCCTTGTCCTATTCTCATTTTTATCCACTATACATATGGCGGATTAGCTGAATTTTCGCTACGGCGTTTCAGGCGGCTTGCAACGATGCAGCTGAGGTTGCTTGAAAATAAAAAACCTTTGCCAATCAAGGCAAAAGTTTCGTTTTCGTACGCCAATCCGGCTAAGCTTGGCGGATAGGGATGATTTTGGCGGCTTGGCTGAGGCGTTTTTTGCCGCCTTCGCCGTAGTTTTCGGCCACGTAGGTTTCCACAATCTGCAAAAACTCGGCAGCCATCTTGTCGCCCTTAAGCGTTACTTTGCGCTCGCCATCCACATACACGGGGGCAACCGGGGTTTCGCCGGTGCCGGGCAGACTGATGCCGATATCGGCCAGTTTACTTTCGCCCGGGCCGTTGACCACGCAGCCCATCACAGCCACGTTCAGGCTTTCCACGCCGGGATATTTGTGTTTCCACACGGGCATCTGCATCCGCAGGTGCAGCTGGATATCGCGCGCCAGCTCTTGGAATACGGCGCTGGTGGTACGGCCACAGCCTGGGCAGGCGGTAACCATTGGTGTGAAGGAACGCAGCCCCATGGTTTGCAGAATTTCCTGCGCCACAATCACTTCCTGCGTTCGCGAACTGCCGGGCTCGGGGGTGAGCGAGATGCGGATGGTGTCACCGACGCCTTCTTGCAGCAATACAGACAACGCGGCGGTAGAAGCCACGATGCCTTTGCTGCCTATGCCGGCTTCGGTAAGCCCCAGATGCAGCGGATAGGCGCAGCGGCTGCCCAAATCGCGATACACCTGAATCAGATCCTGCACGGCACTGACTTTGCACGACAGGATGATTTTGTTTTCAGGTAGCCCCAAATCCACGGCTTTTTGTGCGGATTCCAGCGCAGAAAGCACCAGTACTTCTTTCATCACGGCTTCGGGCGGCTGCGGCTCGGAGCGGCTGCGGTTGGCATCCATCAGGCGTTTGGCTAGGCTTTGGTCGAGGCTGCCCCAGTTCACGCCGATGCGTACAGCTTTGCCGTTTTCGGCAGCAGTGCGGATGAGGAAGGCGAATTTCTCATCGCCTTTCGTGCCTTTGCCCACGTTGCCAGGATTGATGCGGTATTTGGCCAAGGCCTTGCCGCATTCGGGAAATTCGGCCAAGAGGCGTTCGCCATTGAAGTGGAAATCACCGATGAGCGGGGTGGGGCAGCCCATGTCGTCGAGCCGGCTGCGGATTTCGGCCACTTTGGCAGCGGCCTGCGGGTTGTTTACCGTAATCCGCACCATTTCCGAGCCGGCTTCGCTGAGTTCTTTTACCTGTAAGGCGGTGGCTTCGGCGTCGGCGGTGTCGGTGTTGGTCATTGACTGCACCACCACCGGCGAGCCGGAACCGACGGTGATGTGTTCAATTTCTACCTGATGCGTGCGCCGGCGGGAAGGAAGGGTTGTGTTCATAAACAGGTATGGTTATTGGGCGGCATCATCTTGGCCGCCGGCAGTGAAGGCGGCGGTTTTTTGGTCGACCATGTGCTCGGCCACATTGATGTCGCGACCGCTGTAGCTGGCTAAGCTGTTTTTGGCAAAGCCGATGCGTACGCGGTAGGGACCGTTACCGGAGAAGCGGTGTTCGCTGCCGGCAGGCACGATTTTGCTTACCAGCATTTGGCCGTCTTTATCGGTTACGGTGAGGAAAGAGCGGAAGCGCAGTTTGAGCACCAATTCGCCCTGAGCCGATTGGATGCCTGCAGCAGCGGCCGGTGCAGAAGCAGGGTTTTCTACCGGCTGCGGCTGGCTACCTGAAACCGCCGGCAGGGAGGCAGCAGGCGTGGAGGCTTCTTGCAGCGGCAACACCTGCACATTGCTGCTGTCTAAGTTGGGCGGCAGGATTTGGTTTTCCGGAATGCTGGTTTGGGCATTCTGTTTTTGGTGTTCGGTATTGGACTTCATCTGCCACAACACTACCACGCCCACAATCGCGGCAGTGGCGGCCACGCCGAAAATCCAGCGCGGAAATGGCTTTTTAATCAGAGCGTTGTGGTAGGTCATCTTCACGTTGCCGTCTTCTTTGGCAGCAGGGCTTTGGAATTGGCTGGGGGTAATTATCTGCTCCAGATAGTTGTTTAATACGGTTTCATCCAAATTCAGGTAGCGTCCGTAGCTGCGCAGAAAGCCGCGCACAAACACGGGCTCAGGCAATTTGCTGAAATCGGCGTTTTCCAACGCCTCCACCTGGCGGGCGGGCAGTTTCAGGTGTTCCGACACATCGCCAAGCGACAGCTGTTGCTGTTCGCGGTTGTGGCGCAACAATTTGCCCAGTTCTTCAGCAGCGGCCAGCTGGGGGGTTGAGATCTCGGTCATTGGGGTCTTCCTGTGGTAATTTCTTGAAGTTCTGGCGAATACGGATAGTTGGTGCGCAGCTGCGCTTCGTATTCGTAGGCAGCCTGGGTTTGGCCGCGGGCGCGGGCAATCTTCCAGCCCAGCAGCAGATCGTCGGCACCTAGCCGGTCTACCTTACTTTGATATTGGCGGAACTGGCGGTCGGCCTCGCCCAAATTGCCTTCGAGCATGCGCACGCGTGCCATTTCTTTTTGCGCGGGGGCGAAACTCGGGTCGGCGGCTTGGGAGCGTTCCAGATAGGCCATGGCCAGGTTGTATTGCCCCAGGCGGGCGCTACAGATGCCTTTGTTCATGTAGGCTACCTGCGGGCTGGGATAAGTAGGGTCGGCCAGGGCGCGGTCGAAATAAGCCAAGGCCTGGTTTGCACGGCTGCCGGAGTTGCACAAAAACCAACCGTAGTTGTTGTTGATTTCCGCACTGTCGGGCTTGATAGACAGGGCGCGTTGGAAACTTTCTTCCGCTTTCTCCGGCACTTTCAGATATTGATAAATTTCAGCACGCACCAGCCAGGCGTTTTCGTTGCGTGGCTGAGCCTGTAGGGCTTCTTCAATCGCAGACACGGCGGCACGGTAGTCGCGCGAATTCATATATTCGATGGCAAGCTGGGTTTTGATGGCGGCAATTTCCTCTGGCCGGTTGCGCACTTCTTTGTTGCCGGTGTGGATAGTGATGCCGCCGCAGCCGGCGAGCAAAGCGAATGCCGTCAGGGAGGCAACTAAATTTTTTCTCATGATAATCAACCTTTCGCAACTTGTAATTGCAGCCATTTTTGTTGGCGGCGAGTTTTGTCTTGCACCTGTCCGGCCAGTTGGCCGCAGGCCGCATCGATGTCGTCGCCACGCGTTTTGCGCACGGTAACCACTAAACCGGCCTGATACAGGATGTCACGGAATACGCGGATATTTTCATCGCTGGAGCGGTTGTAGCCGGAATTGGGGAAGGGGTTAAACGGAATTAGATTGAATTTGCAGGGAACGTCTTTAACCAATTCCAACAGCTCGCGGGCGTGTTCGGGTTTGTCGTTTACGCCGTCGAGCATAACATATTCGAAGGTAACGAAGTCGCGCGGGGCTTTAACCAGATAGCGCTGGCAGGCAACCATCAACTCTTTGAGCGGATATTTTTTGTTTAGCGGCACGATTTCGTTGCGGATGGCGTCGTTTGGGGCGTGCAGAGATACAGCCAGCGCCACCGGCATGTCTTCTTTGAGCCTGTCCATCTGCGGCACCATGCCGGAGGTGGACACGGTAACGCGGCGGCGGCTGAGGGCGTAGCCGTGGTCATCCAGCATAATGGAGAGCGCGGTCACCACATTATCGTAGTTGGCCAGCGGCTCACCCATGCCCATCATCACCACATTGGAAATCACTCGTTCGTCTTTGGGGGTGGCACCCAATGCTTTGTTTGCCCACCATAATTGGCCGATGATTTCGGCAGTAGAGAGGTTGCGGTTGAAGCCTTGGCGGCCGGTGGAGCAGAAAGTGCATTCCAGTGCACAGCCTACCTGCGAAGAAACGCACAGCGTGCCACGGTCGGTTTCGGGGATGAACACGGTTTCCACGCCGTTGCCGGTGCCCACATCCAACAGCCATTTACGCGTGCCGTCGCGGCTTTCCTGCGCGGCCAGCAGCGCGGGCACGCCCACTTGTGCACTCTCGTTGAGCTTGGCGCGCAGCGATTTGGCCAGGTCGGTCATTTCATCGAAATCGCCGGCTGCGCCTTGGTGCATCCAGCGCATCACTTGGCGGGCGCGGAAGGGTTTTTCCCCCATTTGGGCGAAATGGGCGGTGAGGCCAGCGATGTCGTAGTTGAGCAGGTTGGTTTTCATATGAGCGCCGCAAATCGGCTGGTTGTGTTCTTGGGTTTTATGATTTATATATAAGGCTTAAAGGCTACCTGAAAACTGCGTTTCAACACGTTTGAAACTTTCAGGTAGCCTGCAGCTTGGCTGGTTTAACGCGGGCAGATTTCCTGCTCGCTGAAAAAATAGGCCACTTCGATGGCGGCATTGGCCAAGCTGTCGGAACCGTGCACGGCGTTTGCATCGATAGAGGAAGCGAAATCGGCACGGATGGTGCCGGGGGCGGCTTCTTTCGGATTGGTAGCGCCCATCAACTCGCGGTTTTTGGCCACTGCGTTTTCACCCTCCAATACCTGTACCACCACCGGGCCACTAGTCATGAATTTCACCAAATCGGCAAAAAACGGGCGCTCTTTGTGTATGGCATAGAAGCCCTCGGCTTCCTCGCGGGTGAGGTGCTTCATTTTGGCGGCTACGATTTTCAGGCCATTGCTTTCAAAGCGGCTGTAGATTTTGCCAATGACGTTTTTGGCCACGGCATCGGGTTTGATAATGGAAAGGGTGCGTTCAGTGGCCATTTGGTTCTCCAATCTAATTCGCTATCAATATATCGGCCGCATTGGATTTTTCATCCTACCCAAAGGCGTGCGGCTGACGGACGGCATTTTAGCAAGTTTTCCGCGCGATTGCTTGTTTGGATACGGATTTTTGCATTTGTCGGCTTTGGTCTCGCATGCGCGGCTTGAAGGCTACCTGAAAGCGTAAGCTTCAGCGAAGTTAAAAACATACCGGCAGATTCTGTAGGGGTGAAAACATTTGGCCCTACGCCCCATGCAACAACTTCCACAGCATCTGGCTACCAATCACTACCATCAGCGCCCCAAATACCCGCTTCAAGCCGGCAGGCGGCAGGCGGTGTGCCGCTCTCACGCCCAAGGGTGCAAACAGCACCGTGCACACCCCCAACACCACGATGCACGGCACATACCAAAAACCCACTGCACCCGCAGGCAGCCCCGGTACATTCCAGCCAGAAAGCAGATAGCCTAGCGCCCCCGCTACCGCAATCGGCCAAGCCAGCACGCTGGAAGTGGCCACTGCCTGATGCACCGGCATGCGGCAATACATCATAAACGGCACCGACAACGACCCGCCGCCGATACCAACCCAGCTGGAAAGCAGCCCAAACAACCCGCCAATCCCCGCCTGCATCCGACTGCTTGGCAGCTTGGCCGCCGGTTTCGGATTGAGCTGAAATAGATTTTTTGCCGCCATCGAATAGCAAAACACGATGAACAACACCTGCAGGCCGAAGGTGGGAATCCAGTTCGACACCAGCGAGCCCAGCAGGCTGCCCGCCGCCAGCCCGGGCGCCATACGCCGCACAAATTCCCAGCGCACCGCCCCCTGTTTCTGCTGCGCCAGTGCGCTGGAAAAGGTAGTGAACACAATCACTGCCATCGACGTACCCACCGCCAAATGCTGGCCGTGCTCGCCCGTAACGCCCTGCCTGCCCAGCACCCACAGCACAATCGGCACGATAATCATCCCTCCACCAATGCCCAGCAACCCGGCCAAAAACCCCGCCGCCGCGCCCACTGCCGCCAGCGGCAGCAACACTTCCATGCTCCACATTGTCTTGTCTCCACTATAAAAACCGCTGCCGGAAAGCAAATCGGCAGCGGCGTTTCATATTTGAATTTTCAGGGGGCCTTTAGCCATCCAGACCAATCTGGTTTGGCACTGGCCTATCCCTAAATTCAGGCTGTTGCCACTTTTCAGGTAGCCTCTGGTTCTTTTTCCGCTTCCTGTTGCTTTTTCTGCTTGCGGCTGCGCTGCCAAAACCACATCACATAGCCCGATAGGCTGTAGGCCAAAAACAGCAGAAACAGCACCAACGAAGGCTCCCAAGTAATCACCAAAAAGCCGATCACTGCCAAGAGCAGCCCGAAAAACGGCACCTTGCGCCGTACATTGATTTCCTTAAAGCTCCAAAACCGCACCTGCGCCACCATCGAAAGCCCGGCAAATAGCGTGATGATCAAGCACCACCAGCGCGCCAGCGGCAGGCTGCCCAGGCTGTGATCCATCCACACCAGCCCGATTACCAAAGCAGCCGCCGTCGGGCTCGGGATGCCGATAAACCAGCGTTTGTCCACCTTGCCGATTAAAGTATTGAACAAGGCCAGGCGCAAAGCCGCGCAGGCGCAATAGACGAAGGCCACCGAATAGCCGATGCGCCCGAACTCGAAAAGCTGCCACTTATAGGCAATCAGCGCGGGCGCCACGCCGAAGCTCACCATATCGGCTAGGCTGTCGAGCTGTTCGCCGAACGCGCTCTGGCTGTTGGTCCAGCGCGCCACGCGGCCATCCATGCCGTCGAGCAGCATCGACACAAACACCGCCACCGCCGCTGTGTCGTAGTGGCCGTGCATGGATTGGGTGATGGCGAAAAACGCGCAAAATAAGGCCGCCAGTGTAAACGAATTGGGCAGTAGGTAGATGCTGTTTTGGCGGAAGGCTTCGCGGCGGCTGGCGGGCTGTTCGGGGGAGCGTGGCTGGGTCATTTGAGGCTACCTGAAAACTTGATAATTAGGAACCTATTATATACCTATCCCGACATCGCTGCGCCTGCAGCAGAAAAACCTGCACCGATAAAGCTGCGGGGAAGACAGCGAAGTGCGTTATAATTCACTCTGTTGAACAATTAATCGGACAATACCGAAAACTTGGCAACATTGCGGGTTTCCATTTTTCTAGGTAGCCCTTTGTGAATTAATCCAACACTCAAAATGAGGCGCAACACAATGAGCTTGATCGAATTGAAAGTACCCGACATCGGCGGGCACGAAAATGTAGACATCATCGCCGTAGAAATCAAAGCAGGCGACACCATCGCTATAGACGACACCTTGATTACGCTGGAAACCGACAAAGCCACCATGGACGTGCCGGCCGAAGCCGCAGGCGTGGTGAAAGAAGTGAAAGTGAAAGTGGGCGACAAAATTTCCGAAGGCGGCGTGATTGCTGTGATCGAAGCCGCTGGTGCGGCTGCCGCCGCCGAAGCACCGAAAGCTTCCGCCGCTCCGGCGCCGGAAGCCCCCAAAGCCGCTGCGCCCGCACCGCAAGCAGCACAGTTTGCCGGTTCTGCCGATGCCGAATACGACGTGGTGGTATTGGGCGGCGGCCCCGGCGGCTATTCAGCTGCATTTGCCGCAGCCGACGAAGGCCTGAAAACCGCCATCATCGAGCAATACAGCACCTTGGGCGGCGTGTGCCTGAACGTGGGCTGTATCCCGTCTAAAGCGCTGCTGCACAATGCTGCCGTGATTGACGAAGTGAAACACTTGGTGAAAAACGGCATCAAATTCGGCGAACCCGAAATCAATGTAGACGAACTGCGCGGCTACAAAGAAAAAGTGATCGCCAAACTCACCGGCGGCTTGGCAGGCATGGCCAAAGCCCGCAAAGTAGACGTTATTCAAGGTAACGGCCAATTTGTGGGTGCGAACCACATTGAAGTGTTGCTCACCGAATCCACCCAATACGAACAAGCCACCACAACCGGCGCGAAAAAAACCGTTGCCTTCAAAAACTGTATCATCGCCGTGGGCAGCCGCGTAGTGAAACTGCCCTTCATCCCCGAAGATCCGCGTATTGTGGACAGCACCGGCGCGCTGGAACTGCGCCAAAACGGCGGCAAACTGCCGGAAAAAATGCTGGTCATCGGCGGCGGCATCATCGGCCTGGAAATGGGCACCGTGTACAGCACGCTGGGCGCACGCTTGGACGTGGTGGAAATGATGGACGGCCTGATGCAGGGCGCCGACCGCGACTTGGTGAAAGTGTGGGAGAAAATGAACGCCCACCGCTTCGACAACATCATGACCAACACCAAAACCGTGGCCGTGGAAGCCAAGCCCGACGGCATCTACGTGACCTTTGAAGGCGAAAAAGCGCCGAAAGAGCCGCAACGCTACGACTTGGTACTGGTGGCTGCCGGCCGCGCGCCGAACGGCAAACTTTGCTCCGCCGAAAAAGCCGGCGTGGCCGTTACCGAGCGCGGCTTCATCGAAGTGGACAAACAAATGCGCACCAATGTGCCGCACATCTACGCCATCGGCGACGTGATTGGCCAGCCCATGTTGGCGCACAAAGCCGTACACGAAGGCCACGTGGCAGCCGAAAACTGCGCCGGCCACAAAGCCTACTTCGACGCGCGCGTGATTCCTGGCGTGGCCTACACCGACCCCGAAGTGGCTTGGGTGGGCGTTACCGAAGAAATCGCCAAACGCGACGGCATCAAAATCACCAAAGCCGTATTCCCGTGGGCTGCCAGCGGCCGCGCCATCGCCAATGGCCGTGACGAAGGCTTCACCAAGCTGATTTTCGATGCCGAAAGCGGTCTGATTATCGGCGGCAGCATCGTCGGCACCCACGCTGGCGACATGATCGGTGAAATCTGCTTGGCCATCGAAATGGGCTGCGATGCAACCGACATCGGCAAAACCATCCACCCGCACCCCACCTTGGGTGAAAGCATCGGCATGGCGGCAGAAGTGGCCAACGGCACTTGCACCGACTTGCCGCCGCAGCGCAAGAAGAAATAAGCGTTTGACAGCTTAAATGCTGAATAGAAAAGGCTACCTGAAAGCACCGTTTCAACGGAGAGGGTTTATTGCTTGGCAGAACCCAAGCTACACAGAAACTTCGCCTTAGCTATGCCAAGACATGGTTTTCAGGTGGCCTTCCCCGCATCCTATCCTTTCTCTCTACAAACAGCCCGATGTTTGACCTAACACAGCACCCGTTATCACAGCAGCCCGTATAGTTATCGTAAGCAGTTCATTCGCCAGCATTGATTGGCATCTTGCGGACGGCACAGGTCGTCTGAAATCCATCACTTATACGGGAGCGACATCATGGCTAAACAAAAACGCCTGCTTGAACAACTGCATAACGAACCCTTCGCCCTCTGCTTCTCCGGACAGGGCTTTGATTGGATAAGCAGCCTGCGCGAGGCTTTGGCCGAAGGGGCGCGGGACAGGGCAAACGAAGTGGCCGCTGCTGCCGCCCGAATCTTGAAGCCCGTGGACAGGCAGATTGCGACAGCCCGACCGCAGGGTTTCGAGCCGGTAAAATGGGCGGAAAACGGCGCGGACGGCATTGATTTGGTGCGTGCCGCCGTGAGCGCGCCCGGCATTTTCCTGTCGCAAATCGCCAATCTGTACACGCTGGAAGCGTGCGGGCTGGACAGCGGCAAGGCAGCGGGCGTTATCGGGCATTCGCAGGGCATACTCGGGAGTTATCTGATGCGCGAGCCGCAGCACGCCGCCGAACTGCTGGCTTTGGCCGAATTGATTGGCGCGGCGGCCACGCTGCAAGGGCGCGCAACGGGCATGTATCTGCACGACGGCCTGCATCCGATGGTAATGGTGCAGGGCGTGAGCCGCGGGCAGCTTGCCGCCGTGATTGACGAACTGTTCCCCACAGATTCGGCCGACCGCCCGTGTATCGGCTTGCAGAACAGCGCGGACGGTTTTGTCGTTAGCGGCAAGCCCGAATCGGTGGCGCGCGTGTGCAACGTGTTGTCGGACACGGTGAAAGACGCAAACGGCCAAGCGCCCGAAAACCTGCTGTGGCGGCTGGACGTGGAAGTCGGCTTCCACCACCCCGCCATGCTGCCCGCCGTGGCGCAAGTGGCCGAATGGGCGGCAGCCTGCAGTTTGGATGCGGAACAGGCGCGCGGCATCGCGCAAAATGTGTTGGTCAATCCCGTGGACTGGGTGGCCGAATGCCGCAGCATGGCCGCGCTGGGCGTGCGGCGGATTTTGGAAATCGGCCCCTCCAGCGGCGTGGCCATGCTGACGCAGGCCGTGTTGGACGGGGAAGGAATTGAAGTGCTGGATGTTTCCGGCGCGGAAGGCAAGGCGGCGTTGTTTGGCGGATAACGGCGGTTTCTAATTTTTGAAACTGCGGCTGCCGCCAAGTTAAGAAAAGGCTACCTGAAAACGAACGAAGTGAGTTTTAACTTCGTTGAAGCCCACGCTTTCAGGTAGCCTTTATTGATTGGAATATTTGAATGGTAGCTTGCTCAAAACAAAGCTTCAACGGAGTTGAAAAGCAGCCTACACATTGGTTTGTTTTAGGTGGGAGGGCGGTTTGGGAATTGATGAATAGACCGTATTGGTATTTGAGGCCGTCTGAAAAGTGGCAGCTTCAACGAAAGCAAATTTGAAAACGGCAAACCGACAATCAAGCAACCGTGTGCGTGCGTACCGTACACACCCTACGCGTTGGTTTTGAAGTTTCATGTGATTCACAGGTAGGGTGTGTGGCGCAGCCACACACGCGGTTGCTTGGGTATGCAGGCTACGGCTTGCTAAATTATTTCTTTGATTTTTTACTTAATCCGTAAAAAACAAACCAAAATTTCTTTCCAATATCAAATAGTAAAAACAGAGATATGGAAAGAATAATTAAACTAATTTTTAGAATAAAAATACTTTCCTGCATCTCAAGAAATGGGTTGATGAATGTTAGACATATCAAACTAAAGAAACTAAAAGTATTCCAGAATATTGATTTAATTAAAGTATAAAATTGTCCAGTTTTTTTGCATTTTAGTAAGGAAATCATAATTCACTAATGAAGCAAACAACGCAAGAACAGCTAGCAATAAGCTAAATAAAGATACGGATAAATTATGTATCGAACCATATAAATTAGAAATTGATTTATTATCTAGCTTCATAATAACATTACTTCTAGAGAGAAATGTCCATAATCCTATTAATATGATGAAAATAGCAAGTAGAATTGTTTTATTTTTCATTATTATATCTCTATTGCTTCTTTAATCTGATCATACATTTTCTTTTTCCCTGTAGAAATTGATTGTAACATTTGACTTGTTTCTGGACAACGCGTTTTTTTCTTTTTTATTTCAACAGAGATTTTAGTTTTTATCTGATCTTTTAAAATATCAATAGGCATCTCTATCTCATTTAACTTTACTTTTAATCTTTTAGTTGTTTCTGATTGTTTAATTAATGTACTTATCTTTTCCTTTATCCATTTAGATAATCCCTTTTTTCGAGCATGTATTGATATTTTCCCATCAAATTTAGTTGCATTGCTATCATTCATCAGTTCCAATGCTGATTTGGTAAAATCATCTTCTGCGATATAGTCTTCTGTACGTGGCTTCGCAATAGTGTATTCCAAATAACGAACTTCCCCATTCATTACCCTATGCATAGGCATAGCATCTTGGCGAATAATTTCTAAAATTTCTACTTCATCTGCATGAGTGATTAGTTTTTGTAATAATTTACCAAGAGTGTTAACTGTCCCAGCTTCTATTGCATATTGAAATGAGATAAGTTCTCGCCCACTAATTTCTTTACTAATAATAAAATGACTTTTTTCTAAAAATCCCTCGTTCGCTTTTATCAATATCTCATTCAGTGTTTTGTTCTGCTGAACCAACAGGTGGGACATCTTCTCTTAACCGTGTTAAAGATCCCCCAATTTCGTTATCAGATAAACTACAAATATTTCTTAACTGGAAACGATTTTCTCCTAATTCAATTGGCTTAGATAATTCAATATTTTTTGGATAAATTCTTCCTGAAAAAAATCAAATGTACTGATTATTTTATCTTGTACTGAATTTTTTGCTTGTAATGTAAAAAAATATACAGTGTATTTTTTCATATTTAGTTTTGACATTTTAAATTCTCCTAGAAATAATTACTTGTTGTGGCAGATTACAAAACCACTTTCAAATACCTCCCAGTATAACTCCTCTTCACCTTTGCCACTTCCTCAGGGCTACCTGAAGCAATAATCCTCCCCCCGCCATCTCCGCCTTCCGGCCCTAAGTCGACAATCCAATCCGCAGTTTTAATCACGTCCAGATTATGCTCGATAATCACAATCGAGTTGCCTTTACCTTTCAGACGACCTATGACTTCCAGCAATAGGGCAATATCGGCGAAGTGCAGGCCGGTGGTGGGTTCGTCGAGGATGTAGAGCGTTCTGCCGGTGTCGCGTTTGGAGAGTTCCAAGGCGAGTTTGACGCGCTGGGCTTCGCCGCCGGAGAGGGTGGTGGCGGACTGGCCGAGGCGGATGTAGCCTAAGCCTACGTCCATCAGGGTTTGCAGTTTGCGCGATACGGTGGGGACGGCGTCGAAAAATTCGCGGGCTTCTTCGACGGTCATGTCAAGGACTTGGCTGATGTTTTTGCCTTTGTATTGGATTTCGAGGGTTTCGCGGTTGTAGCGTTTGCCGTGGCAGACTTCGCAGGGGACGTACACGTCGGGCAGGAAGTGCATTTCGACTTTGATGACGCCGTCGCCTTGGCAGGCTTCGCAGCGGCCGCCTTTGACGTTGAAGGAGAATCGGCCGACGTTGTAGCCGCGTTCGCGCGAGAGGGGTACGCCGGCGAAGAGTTCGCGGATGGGGGTGAACAGGCCGGTGTAGGTGGCGGGGTTGGAGCGCGGAGTGCGGCCGATGGGGGATTGGTCGACGTTGATGACTTTGTCGAGGTGTTCGAGGCCGTGGATGTCGTCGTATGGGGCGGGTTCTTCTTGGGCGCGGTTGAGTTCGCGGGCGGTGATTTTGGCGAGGGTGTCGTTAATCAGGGTGGACTTGCCGCTGCCGGATACGCCGGTGATGCAGGTAATCAAACCGAGCGGCAATTCGAGGGTAACGTTTTTAAGGTTGTTGCCGCGCGCGCCTTTGAGGACGAGCATTCGGTCGGGATTGACGGGTGTGCGTTCAGACGGCACGGCAATGGATTTTTTGCCGCTGAGGTATTGTCCTGTAATGGATTTTTCGCATTTGGCGACGTTTTCGGGGGTATCGGCAATCAGTACGTTGCCGCCGTGTTCGCCTGCGCCGGGGCCCATATCGACGACGAAATCGGCTTCGCGGATGGCGTCTTCGTCGTGTTCGACCACAATCACGCTGTTGCCCAAATCGCGCAGGCGTTTGAGGGTGGCGAGCAGGCGGTCGTTGTCGCGCTGGTGCAGGCCGATGGAGGGTTCGTCCAAAACGTACATCACGCCGGTCAGGCCGCTGCCGATTTGGCTGGCGAGGCGGATGCGCTGGGCTTCGCCGCCGGAAAGGGTTTCGGCGGAGCGGGAGAGATTCAGGTAATCCAGCCCGACGTTAATCAGGAAGCCGAGCCGCTCGGTGATTTCTTTGAGGATTTTTTCGGCGATTTGTTTTTTGTTGCCGTCCAAATCCAGCGTTTCAAAGAATTGGTGGGTTTTGGTCAGCGGCCAGGCGGAAACTTCGTGTAAAGGTTCGCCGCTGACGTAAACGTAGCGGGCTTCTTTGCGCAAACGTGCGCCGCCGCAGCTCGGGCAGGCGCGGTGGTTTTGGTATTCGCGCAGTTTTTCGCGCACGGTTTCGCTGTCGGTTTCGCGGTAGCGGCGTTCGAGATTGGGGATGATGCCTTCGAAGGCGTGGCTGCGGTTGAAGGTGGTGCCGCGTTCGGACAGGTAAGTAAAATCAATGACTTCTTTGCCTGAGCCGTGTAATACGACTTTTTTGACTTTTTCAGGTAGCGTTTCCCAAGCAGCCTGCACATCGAAACCGTAGTGCCGCGCCAGCGACTGAATCATTTGGAAATAGAACTGGTTGCGCTTGTCCCAGCCGTCAATCGCCCCCGTTGCCAGCGACAATTCGGGATGCGCGACCACTTTTTCGGGGTCGAAGAAATTGGTGTTGCCCAAGCCGTCACAAGTCGGGCAGGACCCCATCGGGTTGTTGAACGAAAAGAGGCGCGGCTCCAATTCGGGCAGGCTGTACGAACACACGGGGCAGGCGAAACGCGCGGAAAACCAATGTTCTTCGCCGCTGTCCATTTCCATCGCCAGCGCGCGCTCGTTGCCGTGGCGCAGCGCGGTTTCAAAACTTTCCGCCAGCCGCTGCTTGATGTCCGCCTTCACTTTCACGCGGTCGATGACCACGTCGATATTGTGTTTGATGTTTTTTTCCAGCTTCGGCACTTCGTCGAGCTGATAGACCTCGCCGTCCACGCGCACCCGCGCAAAACCCTGCGCCTGCAAGTCGGCAAAGAAATCGACAAACTCGCCCTTACGCTCGCGTACCGCCGGCGCCAAAATCATCACGCGCGTGTCTTCCGGCAGCTTCAACACGGCATCGACCATCTGCGACACGGTCTGGCTGGATAGCGGCAGATTGTGTTCGGGGCAATACGGCGTGCCGACGCGGGCGTACAAAAGGCGCAGATAATCATGGATTTCCGTTACCGTGCCGACGGTGGAACGCGGGTTGTGGCTGGTGGATTTCTGCTCGATGGAAATCGCAGGCGACAGGCCTTCGATCAAATCGACATCGGGTTTGTCCATCATCTGCAAAAACTGCCGCGCATAGGCGGACAGGCTCTCGACATAACGCCGCTGCCCTTCGGCATACAGCGTGTCAAACGCCAGCGACGACTTGCCGCTACCCGACAGCCCCGTTACCACCACCAGCTTGTGGCGCGGAATGTCCAAATCGACGTTTTTCAAATTATGCGTGCGCGCGCCGCGGATGCGGATGGTGTCGTTGTCGCGGGTGTGGTGTGGGTGGTTGTGGTTGCACATGATGAAGTCGGAAAACTCGAATAAAAAGAAACCGCGTATTGTAACACTTTCAGCCCGCCTATTGCCCCGCGCTGCAAACCGGAAAGGCTACCTGAAAGCCGTTTTTCAAGCGCACAACTTTTTCAGGTAGCCTCTATCCCGGCACAGGCTACCTGAAAATAAGCAAAGCGAATTTCGCCAAAACGAGATTTCCGGAGGAAGCCGGGTTTCTGCCAAGCCTAAAACCCTTTTCCGTTTTTCAGGTAGCCTCATCCGGCGGTAAAACCGCGTATAATCGCTTGATTTTTTACTACCCACACAATCATGCCCACCATCCTCTACCCCAAAACCTACGACGTCATCGTCGTCGGCGGCGGCCACGCAGGCACGGAAGCCGCGCTCGCCGCCGCACGCATGGGCGCGCAGACGCTTTTGCTCACACACAACATCGAAACGCTCGGACAAATGTCGTGCAACCCCTCCATCGGCGGCATCGGCAAAGGACATTTAGTACGCGAACTCGACGCACTCGGCGGCGCGATGGCGTTGGCCACCGACAAATCCGGCATCCAGTTCCGCCGTCTGAACGCCAGCAAAGGCGCGGCGGTTCGTGCCACGCGCGCGCAGGCGGACCGTATCCTGTATAAAGCCGCCATCCGCGAAATGCTGGAAAACCAAGAAAATCTGGAGCTTTTCCAGCAGTCGGTTGACGACGTAACGCTCGACGGCGACCGCATTTCAGGCGTAGTTACCGCGATGGGCGTGGAATTTAAAGCCCGCGCCGTCGTGCTGACCGCAGGCACGTTTTTGTCCGGCAAAATCCACATCGGTTTGGAAAACTACGAAGGCGGCCGCGCGGGCGACCCCGCCGCCAAATCGCTGGGCGGGCGTTTGCGCGAATTGAACCTGCCGCAAGGTCGTCTGAAAACCGGCACGCCGCCGCGTATCGACGGCCGCACGATTGATTTCTCCCAGCTCACCGAACAGCCCGGCGACACGCCTGTGCCTGTCTTTTCCGTGCGCGGCAATGCCGAAATGCACCCGCGCCAAGTGTCCTGCTGGATTACGCATACCAATTTGAAAACACACGAAATTATCCGCAGCGGCTTCGACCACAGCCCCATGTTCACCGGCAAAATCGAAGGCGTCGGCCCGCGCTACTGCCCGTCCATCGAAGACAAAATCAACCGCTTCGCCGACAAAGACAGCCACCAGATTTTCCTCGAACCAGAAGGCCTGACCACCAACGAATACTACCCCAACGGTATCTCCACCAGCCTGCCGTTCGACATCCAAATCGCGCTCGTGCGCAGCATGAAAGGCCTGGAAAACGCCCACATCCTGCGCCCCGGCTACGCCATCGAATACGACTACTTCGACCCGCGCAACCTCAAAGCCAGCCTCGAAACCAAAACCATCCAAGGCCTCTTCTTCGCCGGACAAATCAACGGCACGACCGGCTACGAAGAAGCCGCCGCACAAGGCCTGCTCGCAGGCGCGAACGCCGTGCAATACGTGCGCGGACAAGACCCGCTCCTGCTGCGCCGCGAACAAGCCTATCTCGGCGTATTGGTGGACGACCTCATCACCAAAGGCGTGAACGAACCCTACCGCATGTTCACCAGCCGCGCCGAATACCGCCTGCAACTCAGGGAAGACAACGCCGACATGCGCCTGACCGAAGACGGCCACAAAATCGGCTTGGTATCCGAAGCGCAATGGCGCATGTTCAACGAAAAACGCGAAGCCATCGAACGCGAAATCCAACGTTTGAAAACCACGTGGTACACGCCGCAAAAACTCGCCGAAGACGAACAAATCCGCGTGTTCGGACAAAAACTCAGCCGCGAAGCCAACCTGCACGACCTCCTGCGCCGCCCGAACCTCGACTACGCCGTACTGATGACGCTCGAAGGCGCGCAACCTGAGTGCAGGCTGCCTGAAAACGTGATTGAGCAAGTCGAAATCCAAGTCAAATACCAAGGCTATATCGACCGCCAAAACGAAGAAATCGACAGCCGCCGCGATTTGGAAACGTTGAGGCTACCTGAAAACATCGATTACAGCAAAGTCAAAGGCTTATCCGCCGAAGTGCAGCAAAAACTCAACCAGCACAAACCTGAAACCGTCGGACAAGCCAGCCGTATTTCCGGCGTCACACCTGCGGCAGTGGCGCTGCTGATGGTGCATCTGAAGCGCGGGTTTAAAGGGGCGAAGTAGGCTACCTGAAAGCGTAGCTTTAATAAAGACTGCCTGAAACTGTGTAAGTATGAATAACCAACATTCCGCATATTGCCCACGCAATGCACACCATGCTTTGCAAGCTGCTTGTATTGTTTGCATAAACCACATAAGGAGGTAAAAAATGAATACTGCCCATTTCCCCAAATTCCTATCGGCTCTGCTGCTTGGCTTTGTTATGCCTGCTCAAGCATATGTAGAGTCAATAACTTGTGGTGGTATCGGCGGTCGTTGCAACATCATACATATAGAAGATTGCATCATGTTGCAGGCAAACGGTAGCCACCATACCGAACGCTGTTCGGTTCACTCCTTTGTAAGTGGATTTTTAGAGCCGAAGCCAACTAGACAAGTTGTCCATGCTGTCCATATGATTAGCTTCGGCAAAAATCCGGCCAACATTACTTATGATGTCCGAAACAGCGCCAAATTTTATGTGGATAACGCATTCCAATGCAGTGAAAAAACGGATGACGGCTATCTCTGCTTCCCCGAAACCCGCCCCGATACCGCAATATGTATTAGTTCCGCTATAGTCAATAAAATGCCTTTTGAGCATTGATTTTTAATGCTCTTCAGAAAACATTGCATTGACTTTATGTAAAATTCAGTGGTTTTAAATGAAAAATCAATGCTTGTTCCACTATTTAGATGTGCGGATTGAAGTGTGCGAAGAAGTGCGTGCAGCTTCTGCTTCTGGTATCCGCTTCTCCTTTTCAGGTAGCCTGAAAGAAAGGCTTAATATAAAGAAAAGAAATTCTAGTTTTAGCAGAATCGCCGAGCCTATCCCTCCACCCACCGCGCTATAATCCGCTGTTTAAAGGCTACCTGAAACCCAATCCCTGTTTTTCAGGTAGCCCCACCCTTTTACACACCACCACATCATGCACACCGAATCCGCCAAATTCCGCACTGCTTCCTATATCCTGATGGCCGCCGCGCTGTTGGTTATCCTGTATTTCCGCTTCCTGCCGCTGCTGCTCTCCATCATCCTCACCTACATTTTCATCAACCGCACCAACGGCCTGATTCTGTGGATGCGCCACCGCCTGCTGCCGCACAACACCTTCCTGCACCGCTCGCTCAATGTGCGCAACATCAACCTCGTTTCCGCCACGTTCACCATCAGCCTGGTGCTCTTGGCCATCACCTTGATGGCGCTAGGCGTGTACCGCCTGATTCACAGCGGGCACATCACGGTGATGCTGGCCAAGCTCGCCGCCATTCTGGCCAACACCAAAAATAACGGCGAGCTGCCGCCGGCCATTTTGAACATGCTGCCCGAAAATCTGGCTGAAATTAAAGCTGCCGCTGCCGAACTGCTTACCGAATACGGCGCCACGCTCACCCGCATCAGCAAAAACAGCTTCACTTCCTTTGTGTACGTGCTCATCGGCGTGATTATCGGCGCGCTGCTCAGCTTCCACCGCCTCAACACCCGCCGCAGCCGCCATCAGATGCCGCCGTTCAAAGCCCAGCTGGTGCGGCGTATTACCAACTTCCAAACCAGCTTCGAGCGCGTGTTTATCGCCCAGGTGAAAATCTCCTTAATCGATACCGCCGTTACCGCCGTTTATCTGTATCTGATTCTGCCCGCCTTCGGCGTGGAACTGCCTTTCCGCCTCACCGTGCTGGTGATTGCCTTTGTGGTGGGGCTGGTGCCGGTGGCCGGTAATTTGGTGTCCAACACAGTCATCATCATCCTCAGCCTGGGCGCGTCGCTCTACGTGGCGGCGGCATCGCTGGTGTTTTTGGTGGTGGTGCACAAGCTGGAATATTTCCTCAACGCCAAAATCATCGGTTCGCAAATTGAATCGAGCGCGTGGGAATTATTGCTGGTGATGGTGGTGTTCGAGCGAATCTTCGGCATCAGCGGCATCATCATTTCGCCGGTGTATTACGCTTATTTGAAGAACGAGCTGAAGCAGGCGGGGCTGATTTAGCGGAATAGGGGCTACCTGAAATTTGGCAAGCCACGGCTATTTAGAATAAGAGGCTACCTGAAACTTTCAGGTAGCCTCTGCGCTATAATATTGCTTCACCCCCCACGCGAGCCGAATCGTGAGCTTTTTCGAGCGTTTTATCCATGCCTTGCTGTTTGAAACCAGCGCGGTGCTGATTTCTGCTGCGGCCGTGCTGCTGTTTGGGCTTTCCCATGCCGGCACGGCGTTTGGCATGAGCGTGGCGGTGTCGGTCACGGCGATGGTGTGGAATTTCCTGTTCAACTGGGGGTTCGACAAAATCTTCACCGGCCGGCGCGAGCGGCGCGGTTGGGGCGTGAGGATGCTGCAAACCGGCGCGTTTGAAGGCGGGCTGCTGTTTTTCACCACGCCGCTGATTGCCTGGTTTCTGCAAATTACGCTGTGGCAGGCACTGCTCACCGACATCAGCCTCACCCTCTTGATTGTGCTCTACTCCCTGGTCTACAACTGGGCGTTCGACCACATCCGTGCCTATTGGCTGGCCAGTCGGCACAAGGTTTCCTAGCCGCCAGATTTTATTCTTTGTATAGATGGAGTAAAATCCGCCCAACATTCCAACAGGCTACCTGAAACAGCCAAACCCTTTTCAGGTAGCCCTAATCTTTATCCAAAATTCAAACACACAATTATGGACAACAAACAACAACTGCAAGAAGGCCTTGCCGCCCTCGGCCTCAACCTTTCCACCGCCCAGCAGCTTTTGCTGCTCGAACACGCTTCGCTGCTGCAAAAGTGGAACCGCACCTACAACCTTACCGCCCTGCGCCGCAACGACCAAATCATCAGCCGCCACATTCTCGACAGCCTCACCCTGCTGCCCTATGTGAAAGAGGCAAAAACCCTGATGGACGTAGGCTCCGGCGGCGGCATGCCCGGCATTCCCACCGCCATCTGCCGACCCGACCTGCAAATCACCCTGCTCGACGCCAACACCAAAAAAACCGCATTCCTGCAGCAAACCGTGATCGAGCTGGGCTTGAGCAACGTTACCGTGGCCGCCGGCCGTGTGGAAACCATCTACGATAAAAAAGTGGACGTGGTAACCAGCCGCGCCTTTGCCGAGTTGGCCGATTTTGCCGCGCTCACCAAACACCTGCTCAACGAAAACGGCTACTGGGCCGCCATGAAAGGCGTGTATCCCTACGAAGAAATCGAGCAGTTGCCCGCGAATATCGAAGTGGTGTCTGCCGATAAGCTCGATGTGCCCATGCTGGAAGCCGAGCGGCATATGGTGATTATGCGCCCCAAGCGTGCATGAAGCCGAAATTAGCCCGAATTTCCAGTTTCCCCAACCCTTCCCCTAGAAAGGCCAGATGATGAGCGCTACCGTTATCGCCATAGCCAACCAAAAAGGCGGCGTGGGCAAAACCACCACCGCCGTCAATCTGGCCGCTTCCCTGGCCGAACGCAAACAGCGCGTGCTGGTGGTGGATCTCGATCCACAGGGCAACGCCACCACCGGCAGCGGCATCGACAAAAGCAGCCTGCGCAGCGGCACCTATCAAGTGCTGCTCGAGCAGGCCGCAGCTGCCGATTCCCGCCTCAAAAGCCCGCACGGCCGCTACCACATCCTCGGCGCCAACCGCTCCCTGGCCGGGGCAGAAGTGGAGCTGATTCAGGAAATCGCCCGCGAGATGCGCCTCAAAACCGCCATCAAGCCGCTTCTGCCCGAATACGACTACATCCTCATCGACTGCCCGCCCACCCTCACCCTGCTCACCCTCAACGGCCTTGTGGCCGCCGACCGCCTCATCGTGCCCATGGTGTGCGAATACTACGCTCTCGAAGGCATTTCCGACCTCATCGCCACCGTGCGCAAAATCCGCAAAGCCATCAATCCCAAGCTCGACATCCTCGGCATCGTGCGCACCATGTACAACCCGCAAAGCCGCCTGTCGCTGGAAGTGGGCGAGCAGCTGGAAAAACACTTCTCCCGCCTCGTGTTCAACACCATCATCCCGCGCAACGTGCGCCTGGCCGAAGCCCCCAGCCACGGCATGCCCGCCCTGGCCTACGACCCCAAAGCCAAAGGCAGCATCGCCTATCTGGAACTGGCCGACGAAGTCATCGCCCGCTGCAAAGCGGCCTAAAGCCAGTGGGAAAGGCTATCTGAAACCCCGTTGGCCGAGTTTGCCACCCCCGACTCTCCCAACAAACCGCTACGCCCGCCACGCCGCTGCACTGGCCGGCCGCCCATTCCGCCTCACTGCCCGCACCGAACAGCCCTACTACTGCACCATCCTCCTGCTCGACGCCGTGCGCACCCAAGCGCCCGCCTTCAATCCGCCCTGGCAAAATATCGACCTGGCCGTATTTCGCGGCGAATACCTCTTCCCCGAAACTTTCGCCCAAAGCGACATCGAATGGCTTGCCGTCATCCCCGCCCAAGCCCCCGCCGATGCCCGCTAAAGCAGAAACCCAGCGGCCAAATGTTTTCAGGTAGCCTCATCCCGCTTTGAGGCTACCTGAAAAATTGAAATCCGCGCCGCCGCCCTAATCTGCCGCCTGTTCCCAACCGTTTCAAAAAGGAAGCACCATGCAGCAATTCGACGGCACCACTATCGTTTCCGTGCGCCGGGGCGGCCAAGTCGCCATCGGCGGCGACGGCCAGGTCAGCCTGGGCAACACCATCATCAAAGCCACCGCGCGCAAAGTGCGCAAACTGTATAACAACACTGTTTTGGCCGGATTTGCCGGCGGCACGGCCGATGCGTTTACCCTGATCGAGCTTTTCGAAGCCAAATTGCAGAAACACCAAGGCCGGCTCACCGTATCCGCCATCGAGCTGGCCAAAGAATGGCGCACCGACCGCGCCCTGCGCCGCCTCGAAGCCATGCTGATTGTGGCCGACAAAGACAACACTCTCATCATCACCGGCAACGGCGACGTGCTCGAACCGGAAGGCGGCATCGCCGCCATCGGCAGCGGCGGCTCCTACGCCCAGGCCGCCGCCCGCGCACTGGTGGAAAACACCGAGCTGCCGCCCGAAACTGTGGTGAAAAAAGCATTGGAAATCGCCGGCAGTATCTGCATCTACACCAACGACCAACACACGGTGGAAACGCTCTAAGCCCCGGCCGAATGTAAGAAAGGCTACCTGAAAACGGTTCAAACCGGTTTTCAGGTAGCCTTTGCCGTTTGGCGCCAACATGCTTGCAGCTTGTCTATGGTTGGAAGGGCTAGGTTTCAGGTAGCCTGCGGCAAATGCGCAGGCTGGCTCAAATAGCAAATGCCCAAGCGGAGTCATCAGTTTGAATTGAATACCGGCATCGAAATCAGGTAGCCTTTGCCATCAGATCCAATATTTATTTTCCCTTTTTCCCTTTCTCTGGCTCGCTGCTCCACCAGCGCCACAGCAGGCGGCCGAATTTGGGCAGCAGTTGGCGTTGTTTGGGGGCGGGCAGGACGGCGGCTTGCCACAGTAGCATGGCTAAGGGCAGGCTGTCGGCCAGTTTGAGCCAGTCGATGGGCTTGTTGGCGCGGTTTCGGCCTTGTTGGCGCAGCTGTTCGCTGCGGATTTTCAGACGGGCGAGTTCGGCTTGCAGGGCGAGCAGTTCGCGCTGCTGCGCCTTGCTGAGCGGCTGCTGGGGCTGAGGCTGGGCGTTCATTCGGGCTGCTCCGGCGTGATGTCGGTAGGCTGGGTGCTTGCACTGGCGGTATGGCCGCGCAGGGTATCGAGGTCGCGGCGCATGTCGGCGAGGGTGGAGGCTACTTGAACGCCGGCCTGCCGCCAGCCGGACAGGGCGCGTGCAAGCAGAAGCCAGGCAATGAGCAGGAGCAACACGGGTAGGCCGAAAAACACCCAGATTTTGGCGCGTACGGGCAGGACGGCATCGAGGCCGAAGAAGAGGCTGACCAGGGCGGCGAGCAGCAACACGCTGCCGGCGAGCAGGGCGGCGGTGATTTTGATGAAGCCTGAGGCTTGCCCGGAAAGGTCGATACCGAGGATTTGCAGGCGCAGCAGCAAGAGGTCCGCGCCTTGGTTGATGAGGAAGCGGATGTGGTTGATGTTGTGTTTGAGGCTCATGCGGCGCTCCCGGTGGGATGGGGATAGTGGTGCCAAATAGGCGCACAACGCTATGCTCTGTCTATTTGGCGCAATGATAAAACGCCCGCCTGCACAGGGCGGGGCGGGCGGCTGGGTGGCAAGTATTAACGGCGGTTAAGCAGCACGCCCACGACCAAACCTGCAAGGGCGGCGAAGCCCATGGCGTAGTAGGGTTTGTCTTGCACCAGTTGGTCGGCCTGGCGGGCGGTGTGTTTCACGCGCTCGGCAGCCACTTCTTCAAAGTCGCCCAATTTGCGCTGGGCAGCCTGCAATTTGCGCTGCAGCTTGCCGCGCAGCTGCTCGGCTTCTTTGCTGCCTTCTTCAACGCCGCTGTGGTACAGCTCTTCCACGTCGTCGAGCACGGCGCGCACTTCTTGCAAGAGTTCTTCTTTCTGCTGGTCAAAATCTTTACTCATGTTTTCGTCTCCTGATTAGGTTGGGGGAGCAGCATTCCGGCTGCCGCTTGGGTTTATATGGAGCAACGGAATGGTTTATCAAGGCTACCTGAAAAATATACCGCCATCTTTTCAGGTAGCCTTTCCCGCCCTGCCTGAGGCTACCTGAAACTCTGCATCGTATGTGGTAAGCCGATAGGGCGGTTTGATTTCACTTTTGCCACACCGTGAGCCAGCCGCTGCCCGATTGGTATCGAATAGTGTTAATTCATTATATAATCAAGCTTTTCTGTATTCATTCCCCGGGGTGTTTGTGTCGGACTTGAGCAAAGGCGTGGTGTTGTGCCTGCTGTCGCAGCTGCTGTTTAGCGTGCTGTATCTGTTTAGCCATTGGATGCAGCCGATTAGCGGTACGGATGTGTTTGCGCTGCGTATGGTGATGACGGCGGCGGGGCTGTGGCTGATGATGGCGTGGACGCTCGGCTTGGCAGCAATGCCGCGGTTTGTGCAACAGTTTCTCACCAGCCCGCGCCGCTGGCTGCTGTTTTTGCTGGGCACGTTGGATGCGGCCAGCCAGTTTTGGCTGTTTATGTGGGCGCCGGTCAACAACGAGGGTGTGAATGTGGCGATGGGCTATTTCCTGTTTCCGGTAGTGATGGTGTTGGTGGGGCGGTTTTGGCTCACGGAGAGGCTCAACGGCCTGCAAACCGCGGCGCTGGTGTTGGCGGGCTTGGGTGTGGCACACGAAATATGGACACAGCAGGCTTTTTCGTGGACCACGCTGTGGGTGTGCCTGGTTTTTCCGGTGTATTACACCACGCGGCGCCAAATGAAAATCCCGGCCTTGCAGGGGCTCACGCTGGATTTAACCCTGATTCTGCCCTTTGCGCTGGCCTACCTGCTGTGGCATGCCGATATGACTGCCTGGGTGCTGGGCGAGCCGCGCTATTGGCTGTTGTTACCGCTGTTGGGCGGATTGAGCGCGGTGTCGATGTCGCTGAACATGAAATCGGGGCTGCTGCTGCCGGTCAACCTGTTCGGCATGCTCAGCTATGTGGAGCCGGCTTTGCTGTTTCTGCTGGCGGTGTTGGTGTTGAAAACACCTGTGCAGCCCTCGGCCTACATCACCTACGGCCTGATTTGGGCGGGGCTGCTGCTTTTGGTGGCCAATAGCTGGCGTGGCATGCAGAAATCGCACCATAAACAAGTTTAATCAAATCATACCGCATTAATAGCATAGAATAATCTTTCACTCTCACACACCGAGGAGCACCATGACCGAATCCCAAACCCGCCAGCTGCCAGCGCACGAACTGGTGATGTCTGAACTGATGATGCCCAACGCCGCCAATTTCAGCGGCAATGTGCACGGCGGCGAGCTTTTGCGCCTGCTCGACCAGGTGGCATATTCCTGCGCCAGCCGCTACAGCGGGCACTATTGCGTTACCCTATCTGTGGACAAAGTATTGTTTAAAGAGCCTATTCACGTGGGCGAGCTAGTTACGTTCTACGCCAGCGTCAACTACACCGGCCGCACCTCCATGGAAATCGGCATCCGCGTGGAAGCGCAAAACATCCGCACCGGCCAAGTGCGCCACACCAACAGCTGCTATTTCACCATGGTGGCCATGGAAAACGGCAAGCCCGTGCCCGTGCCGCCGCTGCAAATCACTGGCGAACGCCAGCGCTGCCGCCACGAAAAAGCGCTGCAGCGCAAACAGCTCAGCCTGCAAGCCTCCGCTTCCCTGCCCTGCGGCTGCGGAGCAGAATAAGGCTACCTGAAACTTGCAGGCCAGGCAGAAATGCCCGGCAAACCGGCATGGGCGGAAAGAGGCTACCTGAAAATTACCGGCAGCCTTCAGCCCGTGCACCGCTTGCGATAGAATACCGCTTTTTTCCAGGATTCCCGAAATGTTCCGAACTTTGCTGGGCGGCAAAATCCACCGCGCCACCGTTACCCGCGCCGATTTAAACTACGTAGGCAGCATCACCGTGGATTTGGATCTGCTCGATGCGGCGGGCATCTGCGTAAACGAGAAAGTGCAGATTGTGAACAACAACAACGGCGAGCGGCTAGAAACCTACACTATCGCCGGCGAGCGCGGCAGCGGCGAAATCTGCCTCAACGGCGCGGCGGCACGGCTGGTGCAGCCGGGCGACGTGGTGATCATCATGTCGTACGTTTTGCTCTCCGAGCCGGAAATCGCCGCACACCGGCCGAAAGTGGTGCTGGTGGACGCACAAAACAAAATCCGCGATGTAATCAACTACGAACCGGCCAATACCGTTTTGTAAACCCCAAAGGCTACCTGAAAGCAATGCCGGGCTTGGATTTTGTGTAGCCAAAGCGGCCGCTTCAGCAGAGCCCAAATCCCCAACCGAGTTTCAGGTAGCCTGCCGCCCCGTTTGCAGGCTACCTGAAACCCCAAACTACCCGTTTTCAGGCAGCCACAAGCCAACCATGAATATCCTCATCAGCAACGACGACGGCTACCAAGCCGAAGGCCTCGCTATCCTCGCCCGGGTGGCCGCCGAATTTGCCAACGTGCGCGTGGTCGCCCCCGAGCGCAACCGCAGCGGCGCCAGCAATTCGCTTACGCTCGACCGCCCGCTGCGCATTCAGGAAGCCGCCAACGGCTTCTATTTTGTGGACGGCACCCCCACCGACTGCATCCACCTCGCCCTGCACAGCCTGCCCGATTTCCAGCCCGACTGGGTATTTTCCGGCATCAACCACGGCGCCAATATGGGCGACGACACTCTCTACTCCGGCACCGTAGCCGCCGCCACTGAAGCCTATCTGCTCGGCATTCCCGCGATTGCTTTTTCGCTCAACGACAAAAGCGGCCGCTATTGGCGCACCGCCGAACAGGCCGTGTGGCGGCTGCTCACCCATTTGTTCGCCGCGCCTAAGCCCGCCGCGCCCGTACTGTGGAACGTCAACATCCCCGCCGTGCCGGAAAACCAAATCCAAGGCATCACCACCGTGCGCCTGGGGCGGCGTCATCATCAGCAAAGCGTGGTGGCTGCCCGCAGCCCGCGTGGCGAGAATGTATATTGGATTGGCGCGGCCGGCGAAGTGCTCGGCCGCGAAGAAGACACCGATTTCGCGCAAAACGAAGCCGGCATGATTACGATTACCCCGCTCTCCGTGGATTTAACCGACCACACAGGTTTAGGCGGCGTGGCGCAATTCTGGCAGGATACCGCACTATGAACGCAGCACACACCAGCGGCAGCTTCGATTGGCGGCGGCGCAATATGGTGCAGCGGCTGGCCAAAATGGGCATCAGCCGCGCCGACGTGCTCACCGCCATGGGCAACGTGCCGCGCCATGTGTTTGTGGAAGAAGCCCTGCGCTCGCGCGCCTATGACGATATGTCGCTGCCCTTGGGGCTGGGGCAGACCATTTCCCAGCCCTACACCGTGGCCGTGATGACCCAGCTCATGCTCGGCGACGCGGCGGCGGAAAACTTCGGCCCGGTGCTGGAAATCGGTACCGGCTGCGGCTATCAAACCGCCGTGCTGCAAGCCGTGGGGCTCAAGCAGATTTATTCGGTGGAGCGGCTGCAGGCGCTGCACGAAAAAGCCAAGCTAAACCTGCGCACCGCCCGTTTGCTCGGCGGCACGCGGCTGGTGTGCGGCGACGGCTACCTCGGCCTGCCCGAAGTCGCCCCGTTCAACGGCATCCTTGTGACCGCCGCCCCGGCCGAAGTGCCGCTGCCCCTGCTGCAACAGCTCGCCGTGGGCGGCCGCATGGTGATCCCGCTGGACGAAGGCGGGCAGCAATACCTGTGGCTCATCGAAAAAACCGCCCACGGCTTCCACGAAACCTGCGTGCACGAAGCCCGCTTTGTACCGCTGATTAACGGAACTTAACCGCGATAAACGCCGCCCAACCTTGCATGAAACCGCACGGATTGCTTATGATTGCGCTGTTCCCGTGCACAGAAAGCCCGCATCCCCATGAATCAATTGTTTACCTTCCGCACTCTTCCCCTCGCCCTCACCGTTTTCCTCGGCGCTTGCGCCCTCACCCAGCCCCCCGCCCCGGTGGTGTCAGGCAACGGTGCCAGCTACGGCAACAACTACGGCGGCAACACCGCCGCGGCCGACAACAATCCCTACGGCGCGCAACCCTACAGCCCGCCTGCCGCCACCCAAGCTGCTAACACTACCCCCTACACCCCGCCGGCTGCTGCGCCCGCTCCTTATACCCCGCCCGCAGCTAGCGCCGCTCCTGCCGGCGGCAGCGGCTACACCCCGTCTTATGCCCCGGTAGACGTAAACGCTGCCCAGCACACCGTGGTGCGTGGCGATACCGTGTATAACATCGCCCTGCGCTACCGCATCAGCCAAGACAATCTGCGCGCTTGGAACAATCTGTCCGACAACAACATCAGCGTCGGCCAAGTATTGCGCGTGAAGCCCGCCGGCTACACCCCGCCCGCCACCGCGCAAACCCCGCCGCCCGCTACTCCGCCGCGCACCACCCCTGCGCCGGTGCCCACTCCCGCCCCGTCGGCTAACACCGCGGCCACCCCCGCCGCCACGCCTTCCGTATCCGGCAGCACCCGCAGCGCCGCCGGTATCACCTGGCAGCGCCCCACCGCCGGCAACATCCTCACCCGCTTTGGCGGCAGTGAAAAAGGCATCAACATCGGCGGCACTGCCGGCCAGCCCGTCGTGGCCGCTGCCGACGGCAAAGTGGTGTACAGCGGTTCCGGCCTGCGCGGCTACGGCAACCTCATCATCGTGCAGCACAACCAAACCTACCTCACCGCCTACGGCCACAACCAGCGCCTGCTCGTGCGCGAAGGCCAAACCGTGCGCCGCGGCCAAAGCATTGCCACCATGGGCAACAGCGACAGCCAGCGCGTGCAGCTGCACTTCGAGCTGCGCAAAAACGGCCAGCCGGTAGATCCGCTGCAATATATTCCGAACTAATCCCTCAGGCGAAACAAAGGCTACCTGAAAACTGCAAACTGGTTTTCAGGTAGCCTTTTGAGTGTGCCGACAAAATAAAGCCAGTTATTGCCGTGTATGGCGGAACTCTGCCCATACTAAGGGCAAGCCAAGGCCGTAGAAAGCGTGTTGGCTATACCGCTTTCCGCCCGATACTCACCCTATCCAGCCCGGCCAAGTCGCGCAGAGTTTCCTCCTGCTGCCAGCCGTGTTCGGCCAACATGCCGCGCACGGCTTCACCTTGGTTCCAGCCGTGTTCCAGCAGCAGCCAGCCGCCGGATTTCAGGTAGCCTTGGGCCTGGGCAGCGAGGGTGCGGATATGGCTGAGGCCGTCGGCAAAATCGGTGAGCGCGGCGGCGGGCTCGAAGCGCAGGTCGCCTTGCTGCAAATGCTCGTCTCCAGCTTCGATGTAGGGCGGATTGCTGGCGATGATGTCGAACAGGCCTTCTGCCGCGGGCAGAGCCGCAAACCATGAGCCTTGCGCCCATTCGATGCTTGCGCCCAACGCGGCGGCATTGGCTTGCGCCACAGCCAGCGCATCTGGGCTGATGTCGGAAGCGCGCACGGCGGCATCGGGGCGCTCCAGCGCCACGGTAAGGCCGATGATGCCGCTGCCGCAGCCCAAATCCCACAGCCGCCCGCCCGGGGGCAGGCGCGCAAGTGCGGCCTCCACCAAAAGCTCGGTTTCGGGGCGCGGAATCAGCACGGCGGGCGACACACGGAAACTTCTGCCGTAAAACTCGCGGCTGCCGAGCAAATAAGCCATCGGCTCGCCACGGCGGCGGCGCGCGGCCAGCATGTCGAGTACGGCACGTTGCGGCTGCGGCAATTCGTCGCCACTCCGGCTGATGAGCCGCACATGATTGATGCGGCACACGGCTTCCACCAGCAGCCGCGCTTCCAGGCGGGGCAGGCGGCAGGTATCCAGCCATTGTTGGAAAGTCATGATCGCTTCTTTAAATCAATAAAACGGCGGCTATGGTAGCCGAAACGGCGGCGCGGCAAAAGGCTACCTGAAAGCGTCGGCTTGGATGTAGTTTCTAACCAAGTTAAGAATGGTGGTAGCCATTGAGGCAGCATTTTCAGGTAGCCTCCAGCTCCCGCAAGCTTAGAAACGCTTTTCCCTGCCCAACAGGCCATTTTTGCCGTCGTCATTGAGTGGTGCAGCAATGCGCAAGGCTACCTGAAACTTGGTCGACGGCTCGTGCGGGAACAGCATCGCCTCCGAGCTGTCTGCCCCATCTGCCGCAGGCAATAATCTGCCAAAAAAACGCGGCTATTGCAGCTTTATCCCTTACCCACAAAAGCTGTGGAAAACTTTGTGGAAAACCCTGTGGGAAGCGTAAGATTTCCTGATAAATCAGGCCTTGGCTTAGGTTGCGTAAAAAATGGCCAATTTTTTAAAAGTATATAAATATCAATATGTTAAATGAAAGCGGGTCTTGTCAAGCGGCAGATTTGAGCCTTTATGCCAATCCGAAAGCGGCTTCCTTAGCCCCTTGTGGGAAAACCAAAAAAATTTCCGTCAAAACGCTTGACAGAGCGCGTAGCTAACGTAAATTGCCGTCCTGTCTGAGAATTTGCCCAGCGAAAGATTTATCGTGCCATCAAACCCGTTTTTCCCACCCAAACATACCGACACCCCGCCCGCCGCCTGGTTATTTTGTCGCGTGATCGACAACTACGGCGACATCGGCGTTTCCCTGCGGCTGGCGCGCCGGCTGAACGAAGCCGGTTTTCAGGTAGTCCTTTGGCACGACCATCCCGCCGCGCTGGCCAAACTGCTCGGCGAAGCCCCGCTACCTGCTGCGATTCGGGCGCACCATTGGCAGGGCGATGCGGCCGAAAGCATTGCGGCCGAATTGGCCGCAGTTGCGCCCGCCTTAGTAATCGAAACCTTCGGCTGCGATTTGCCTCCCGCCGCGCTGGCTGCCGTCCGCACACACCGCCCGCTGTGGCTCAATTGGGAATACCTCAGCGCCGAGCCTTGGGCGGAAGCCATGCACGGCAAGCCTTCGCTGCAAGCCGACGGCGAAGAAAAATATTTTTGGCTGATGGGTTTTAGCGAAACCAGCGGCGGCCTCCTGCGCGAAGCAGGCTACCTGAAAAAGAAGCAGGCCTTTCTCGCCAACCCCGCCGCCCAAGCCGCCTTGCGCTGCCGCTTGGGGCTACCTGAAACCCCGCACCGCGCCGTGCAATGTTTCTGCTTCGGCTATGCCGGCGCACAATGGGCCGGTTGGCTCGCCGCCTGGCAGGCAGCAGGAGAAGCCTTAGACGTATGGCTGGCCGACCGGCAAATTATCCACAGCCTGCGCCAAGCCGGCGCGATTCCGGAGCATGCCCTGCGCGAGCCCGGCAGCGTGTGGCAGGATGGCGCGGTGCGGCTTATCCGCATCGGCTTTGTGCCGCAGGCCGAATTTGACGCCGTGCTGTGGCTGGCCGATATGGCCATCGTGCGCGGCGAAGACAGCTTCGTGCGTGCCCAGCTCGCTGGCAAGCCCCTGCTGTGGCACATCTATCCGCAGGCCGAGCAGGCACACCTGCCCAAGCTGCACGCCTTCTGGCATAAAGCTGCCGCGCTTGCCCCGCTGCCCGCCGCCCACCAAGCCCTTTCCGACGACTTGAACCACGCCGCCGTGCTCACGCCCGCCGCCCGCATCGAAAACTGGCGGCAGCTGCTGCAACAGCTGCCGCAATGGCGGCAGGCTGCGGAGAAATGGCAGGGTGAGTTGCTGCGCCAATCCGATGCTGTAGAGCGCGTATTGGCACGCTGGCCGGGGCTGTTGGGCTGAAAAATACATTGCTGCTGCCCAAACAGTTTCAGGTAGCCTTTACAAAGGCTACCTGAAAGCCAATCCGGACGATAAATGACATTTACACGCCACAAAAGCCCGCCTGCGCAGATTTCGGTATAATGCGCCCCTGTTTTTAACCATTTAATGAGAACAAACAAATGAAGCACACCCTCTCCGCCATCTTGCTGGCCGCACTGCTGCCCCTAGCTGCCTGCAATGCCCAGCCCGCCGTGCAGCAAAACGCCTCCGGTACTGCCGCTTCGGCTGCAGCCGCGCCTGCCGGCAGCCCCGAAGCCGTTATCCGCAGCAAGCTCACCCAAACCTACGGCAACCAAGGCCTGGAAGTGCTGAGCGTTACCCCCGCTCCCGTAGACAACCTATATGAAGTGTTCCTTTCTGGCAATCAGCTGGTGTACATGACTGGCGACGGCAACCATATGTTTACCGGCGATTTGATTGATGTGAACAAACGCAGCAACCTTTCCGAAACCCGCCGCGAAGAGCTCAACCGCATCGACTTCGCCGCCCTGCCGCTTGATTCCGCCATTAAAGAAGTGCGCGGCAACGGCAGGCTGAAAGTGGCCGTGTTCTCCGACCCCGATTGCCCCTTCTGCCGCCGTTTGGAAAAAGAATTCGAGCAGATGACCGACATCACCATCTACAATTTCATGATGCCCATCCCCGATTTGCACCCCGCTGCAGAAGCCAAAGCTGTGCGCATCTGGTGCAGCCCCGACCGCACCGCCGCCTGGATCAATTGGATGCGCAAAGGTACCGTGCCGCCTGAATCCGCCGGCTGCGAAAACCCGGTGAAAGAAACCATGGCGCTGGGCAACCACTACGGCTTCAACGGCACCCCCACCATGGTGTTCCCCAATGGCAAAGTAGTGCCCGGCTATATGCCGAAAGATGCTTTGCAGCAAGCGCTGGAAGCCAACCAGAAATAAGGCATCTGCCCAAACGAAAGGCTACCTGAAATTTCAGGTAGCCTTTGTTTATTCATCGGTTGTTGCCGGGTCGAAACGAAAGCGGTTTTGCGGATCGAGCTCGTGGGTAGCGGCGCGCAGCCAAGCCCAGGATAAGTCGTATTGCTGCTGGAAGGCATTCCACAGGGCATCTTCGCTCATGATGCTGTATTCGCCTTCGGTGGCCAGGGAAACGGGCAGGCCGTTTTCGATGGCTTGGTGCAGCGGCATGTATTCACGGTCGTAGAAATCGGACATTTCGCGCATCAGCTGCATGGCGTGCTGCCATTGTTCCTGGGCAGCCTCCAGTTCGGGCAGCAGGCGCTCCCATTCGCGGTAGAGGGCTTGGATGCGGTCGATGCGCGCTTGGGCGGCTTCAGGGGTGATGGGGTGCGACATATGGCCTCCAGTGGGGATGGTTGGATGGAGTGATGGGTGGCGGTGTGTTGCCGATATGGGCGGTTAGCGGGCAGAAGCGTTGAGGCTACCTGAAAGCGTGAGCTGCAACGAAGCAGCCCTACAGCCCAAATTCTTGCAGGAAGCGGGCATCATCTGCCCAGCCGGATTTCACTTTCACCCAAACTTTGAGGAATACTTTGGTTTCAAACAGTTTTTCCATATCCAGCCGGGCTTCGGTGGAGATTTTTTTCAGTTTTTCGCCGCCTTTGCCGATGATGATGGCTTTTTGGCCGTCTTTATCCACTAACACGGCGATGTAGATGCGGTATAGCCCGTTTTCTTCTTCAAACTGTTCCACCGCCACGTTGGCGGCATAGGGCAGCTCTTCGCCGAGGTGGCGGAACAGTTTTTCGCGCACGATTTCGGCGGCAAGGAAACGGGCGGAGCGGTCGGTGACCGCGTCTTCGGGGTAGAGCGGCACGCCCTCGGGCAGGTGGGGGCGCAAGATGGCGAGCAGCTCGCCGATGCGCAGCCCATGTTTGGCACTCACAGCCTCTACGCCGGCAAAATTAAATTCTTGCTGCAGCTGTTGGATAAAGTCGTCGAGCTCGGCTTTGCTTTTGGCGCGGTCGATTTTGTTCACCACCAAAATCACGGGCAGATGTTTGGGCAGCAGGCGGATCACGGCGCAGTCGGCTTCGCTGAAACGCATGGCTTCCACCACGAAAGCCACCACATCTACGCCGCCGATGGCTTCGGTAACGTTTTGGTTGAGCCGGTCGTTGAGCGCGTTGCGGTGGCGGGTTTGGAAACCTGGAGTGTCCACGAACACGAATTGGGTGTCGGCATCGGTGTAGATGCCGGTGATTTTGTGGCGGGTGGTTTGGGCCTTTTTGCTGGTGATGCTGATTTTCTGGCCGATGAGGTGGTTCATCAGTGTGGATTTGCCCACGTTCGGCCGGCCGACGATGGCCACGAAGCCGCAGCGAAAGGAGGTTGGGTGTTTGGTGTTGGAATAATTCATGTTGTTCATATGGATATATTTTCAGGTAGCCTGTGCGGAATGCTCAATAGGCTACCTGAAAACGTGGGCTTCAACAAAGCTAAAATATAGCGGCTTTAGTTTTTAATGCGAACTTTGTCTTCTGGGTTGCCGAACACGATTTCGGGCAGATTCCACTGTGCCATGAGTTTGTTCAGCGCTTTGATTTTCACCATGCGCACGGGTTTACCGGCCAGAATGGGGGCGTTGATGGCGAAGCGGTTGATGCCGAGCAGGAAGTTGATGCACTCTTGCACCAACATATGCACCAACATATCGTTGCCTTCAAAGCGGATTTCGGTGGCGCTGGTGAGCATGCCGGTACCTTTGGCCCACACGCCTTTGTCGTTCAGTTTATAGCCGTTCTCCTGTGCCCAAGCCTGCCATTCGGGTGAGTTTTCCGCTCCTTCCGGCACGTGGATGCGCAGCTCGGGATAGTCTTTTACCGCGTTTTTGGAGGAGAACCATAAGAAGAAAATGCCGATAAATGCGCCGAATAAGACGCTGAACACAAAAACCATGATTGAATCCTTTATTAAGTTGAAAATGAGTGGCTAATATATAACATGCCGTTTTCTGTCGGTAAATCCTGCCTGCAAGGCTTGTTTGCATTAGCTCAAACATTATTGGCCTGAATGATGGCGGCATCAGCAACGATTCAGGCACGGGATTTGCGCTGTTTTTTGCTTTTGCCGGGCAGGGGGTGATATTCCTGCAGCCAATCCAGCGCCTCTTTGGCTGCGGCTTGTTCGGCGGCGCGGCGGCTGGCGGCTTGGGCGCGGGTGATGTGGGCGAGTTCGCCCAGGTCGCAGGCGATATCGAAACGGGCGTCGCAGCCCTCGCCGGATTGATGCTCGATACGGTATTTGGGCAGGGGCAGGCGGCGGGCCTGCAGGGCTTCTTGAAGCAGGGTTTTCGGGTCTTTGCCCTGGTTGCTCAAGTCGATGTTGGCAATGCGCTGGGCAAACAGGCGGCGCACGGTTTGCTCGGCGGCGGCAAAATCGGCATCGAAGCTGATGGCGGCCAGCAGGGCTTCCACAGCGTCGGCCAGGATGGAGGGGCGGTCAAAACCGCCGCTTTTGAGTTCGCCCACGCCCAAATACAGCGCGTCGCCCACGCCCATGCTGCGGGCGATTTCGGCGAGCACGTCTTGGTTGACCAGATTGGCGCGCAGGCGGGAGAGTTCGCCTTCGCTATAGCCGGGGAAGGCGTCGAACAGCATTTTGGCCACGCTGTAATCGAGGATGGCGTCGCCGACAAACTCGAAGCGTTCGTTGTTTTGGGCGCTGTAGCTGCGGTGAGTAAGCGCCTGCTCGAAGAGGCGGGGATTTTGGAAATTATGGCCGAGGTGGCGTTGCAGCTCTTCGCCAGCCCGGGCGCGGCGCGGATCGGGCTTCGGGAGCTTGCGGGGTTTGGCGGTGGGTTTGCTCATGATGGTGGGATTATATCGGGTTTGGAGGGAGAGGCGCAGGATAACTAAAGCACTTCTTTCTTCCTATTGCGTTGGCTCACCTTAGATTCAACAAAATTAAAACAATGTCTTGGCGCAACCAAGGTTAAGTTTCTGTGAAGAAAAAAATGGCTAACACGATTTGCGAATATTTGGCGGCAGTATCGCGGGAGTGCAGATGGCGATTGAACATCATGGCGATGTTGCAGATGAGGAAATGGTCTTTTGGGGTAACGCTCAGGCTGGTTTCATTTAGTTCAACCAAGCCTTCGGCGGCAAAGTACTGGGACAGAGGGCTGTCGATATTCGGCGGAGCAGCAAGTCATTTTCGTTGAGCAAGTATCCTCGGAAGAAGGAGCATGCAACCTTCACGCAAGGTTATAGAGGGTTCGTCTTTAGGTTTGGCAAAGTGGTGTATCCACACCGATAAAAATGTAGTCTTCACTGGCCAGTGCTGCACAATTTGCTGGAACATGTCTAGCTTGGTGTTGCTATCGGGCACGATGTTGGTGTCAATGCGGTATTGGAGGCAGATGGTGTCGCGGAAGGGAATGTGGATTAATATAGCGAGAGGAGGCCAGGGGAGACTCACGGCTCGGATGTAGTATTCGGCAGTGAAGCTGTTGTAGAAGTGGTCAGCGGTGGAGATAGGGATGTAGTATGAATCATTGGCGGGTAGGGGGGCGATAAGCTAGCGGCCGAAGATAATTTCTTGAGTGTGGTCGGTAAGCATGGTTGTATTTATGTTGCTGTTACTATTTGATAAATATGCAGTATAGGTTTTGTTTGTGAAATCGGGTAAAATGCCAGTGTTCGGCAATCTGCCCCAAATATTGCAAGGTGGCAAGTATAAACGATAATTGCCGCCGCTTTATAGGCTCTTCTTGCTTAGAAAGTTAGCACACACATGAAAGCCATGCCCCATTCCACAACTTGCTCGCGGTGCGTTTTTAAAGAACTATGCCAGCCCAATGCCGCGATTGCGGTGGCAGTGGAACGTGTTGATGCGGTTATCAAACGCAGCCGTCGCCTGAAAAAAGGTGATTTCCTGTTCCGTAATGGTGACGGGTTCGATTCGCTGTTTGTGGTACGCACCGGCTTCCTGAAAACGGTTATAGCCAACCAAGACGGGCGGGATCAAGTTACTGGTTTTTTTATGTCGGGCGAACTGGTGGGCATGGACGGCATCTGTAACCAAATACACTACTGCGATACGGTGGCGCTGGAAGATACGGAAGTGTGCGAGTTGCCCTATGCTAATATGGAAGAGCTGTGCGCGGCGGTACCCGAATTGCAGCTACATTTCTACCGCCTGTTCAGCCAAGAAATCGTACGTGACCAAAATGTGATGCTGCTTTTGGGCAATATGCGTGCCGAAGAGCGGCTGGCGGCATTTTTGCTGAATTTGTCACAACGATTGAAAAAACGTGGCCTATCGGCCAACGATTTTATTTTGCGTATGTCGCGCGAGGAAATCGGCAGCTATTTGGGGCTGAAGCTGGAAACAGTGAGCCGAACACTCTCCAAATTCAGCCAAGAAGGGCTGATTGAAGTGGAATACAAACACATCCGCTTGCTCAAACCTGAGCAGCTCAAGCAACTAGTTTCCGGCATTCAGCCCGCTATGGTTTAAAGCGGCCTCTCGCATTTACCTTTATTTCCTAACCCTTTGGCAGGCTACCTGAAACTTTGGCCGCCAAGTCTAATCTTCCAATATGAAAATCCTCATCTTAGGTAGCGGCCAAGTAGGCACTGCCGTAGCACAGAATCTGGTGGAAATCCCCAACCACGACGTTACCATCATCGACAACGATCCCGAAGCCCTGCACAACATCGGCAGTAAGCTCGATGTGCAAACCCTGCTAGGCAACGGCTCCTCACCAGCCATGATGGCCGAAGGCGGCGCCTACGACACTGATCTGCTGCTTGCCCTCACCCGCCACGATGAAACCAATCTAGCTGCCTGCAAACTGGCTTCCAGCCTGTTCAACATTCCTAACCGCATCGCCCGCGTGCGCCTTTCCGATTATTTGGAATTCACCGACTGCGATGTCGAAGAAGATAACGCTGGCCGCAGCACGCTCGATTTATTCGGTGTGAGCGAATCCATCTGCCCCGAACAGCTGGTTACCGAGCGGCTGGCCGATTTGCTCTGCCACCCCAGCGCCCTGCAGGTGCTCACCTTTGCCGAAGACAAAGTGCGTATGCTCGTGGTACGCGCACAAAGCGGCGGGCGGCTTTTGGGGCAGCCCATCCACACCATCCACGAACACCTGCCCGAAGACACCGACTGCCAAATCTGCGCCATCTACCGCAACAACAAGCTGATTATGCCCACGCCGCAAACCGTAATTCAGCCGGGCGACGAAGTATTCGTGGCCGCCGCCACTTCTCAAGTGACCGAAGTATTGCGCGAATTACGCCCGCAGCAGCAGCCCACGCGGCGTGTGATGATCGCCGGCGGCGGCCAAATCGGCTTCCGCCTCAGCCGCCAGCTGGAAGACCGCTTCGATGTGAAAATCATCGAAATCAACGAAAAACGTGCCGAATGGCTTTCTGAAAACCTCAACAGCACTCTCGTGCTGCACGGTTCTGCCGCAGACGAAAGCCTGCTTGAAGGCGAATACATCGACGAAATCGATGTGTTCTGCGCACTCACCAACGATGACGAAAACAACATCATGGCCGGTATGCTGGCCAAAAGCCTCGGTGCCAAACGCGTTATCGCCATCGTAAACCGCTCCAGCTACGTGGATTTGCTGCAAGGTAACACCATCGACATCGCCGTGTCGCCCCACTTGGTGACCATCGGTTCAATTTTGGCGCATATCCGGCGCGGCGACGTGGAAGCTGTACACCCCCTGCGCGGCGGCAATTCCGAAGCCATCGAAATCGTGGCACACGGCGACAAAGATACCTCCAAGCTGGTCGGCCGCCGCGTGAGCGCCGTGCGCTGGCCCAACGGTTGCCACGTTGCCGCCGTGGTGCGCGGTGAAGAAGTATTTATGGGACATCAAGACGTGCAACTGGCCGACGGCGACCACATCATCCTGTTTGTGGCTCGCCGCCGCGTGGTGAGCGAATTGGAGAAACTGATTCAAGTGCGCATGGGTTTCTTTGGCTAGCGACAACGGCCTGGATTTACAAAAAGGCTACCTGAAGAATTTAGCTTCGCAGAAACTTTGCTGTGCTGCGTTTTAACTGCATTGAAGCTTCGCTTTCAGGTAGCCTTTTCATCATTCGCTAAAGCGGACAATACTTATTTGTCATCTTTCACTTCTTCAAACTCGGCATCTACCACATCATCGCCTTTTTTCGGCTGCTCGCTATCGGCAGACTGACCAGCTTGGGCTTCCTGCGCCTGTTTCTGGGCATCGGTATACAGTATTTCGCCCAGTTTCTGGCTGGCTTTGCCCAGCTCTTCGGTTTTGGCATCGATGGCAGCTTTGTCGTCGCCTTTCACGGCTTCTTCGGCTTCTTTCAGCGCGGCTTCGATTTTTTCTTTCTCGGCTGCGTCGAGTTTATCACCGTAGTCGGCCAGTGATTTCTTCACTGAGTGAATTAAGGCTTCGGCCTGGTTGCGGCTCTGCACCAGTTCGTGCAGTTTTTTGTCTTCTTCAGCATTGGCTTCGGCGTCTTTCACCATGCGTTCGATTTCTTCCTCGCTCAAGCCGGAAGAGCCTTGGATAGTGATATTGGCGGCTTTGCCGGTACCTTTATCTTTGGCAGACACGTGCAGGATGCCGTTGGCGTCGATATCGAAGGCAACTTCAATCTGCGGCATGCCGCGCGGGGCGGGAGCGATGTCGCCGAGGTTGAATTGGCCGAGCGATTTGTTGGCGGAAGCGCGTTCGCGTTCACCCTGCAACACGTGGATGGTTACGGCGCTCTGGTTGTCTTCGGCGGTGGAGAACACTTGCGAAGCTTTGGTGGGGATGGTGGTGTTTTTGTTGATGAGTTTGGTCATCACACCGCCCATGGTTTCGATGCCGAGGGAGAGCGGGGTTACATCCAGCAGCAATACATCGCTGCGGCCACCGCCCAACACTTCGCCCTGAATGGCGGCACCCAAAGCCACGGCTTCGTCGGGGTTCACGTCTTTGCGCGGCTCTTTGCCAAAGAATTCTTTCACAGTTTCTTGAACTTTGGGCATACGGCTCTGGCCGCCCACCAAAATTACGTCGTCGATTTCGTTCACGCTCAGGCCGGCATCTTTGATGGCAGTGCGGCAGGGGGCAATGGAACGCTCAATCAGGTCTTCCACCAGACTTTCAAACTTGGCGCGGGTAATCTTCATGGCCAAGTGTTTGGGGCCGGTGGCGTCCATGGTGATGTAGGGCAGGTTCACTTCGGTCTGCTGGCCGCTGGAAAGCTCGATTTTGGCTTTTTCGGCGGCTTCTTTCAGGCGCTGCAAGGCCATTACATCGGTTTTCAGGTCGATGCCTTGATCTTTTTTGAACTCGGAAATGATGTAGTCGATCAGGCGTTGGTCGAAGTCTTCACCGCCGAGGAAGGTATCGCCGTTGGTGGAGAGCACTTCAAACTGTTTTTCGCCGTCCAAATCGGCAATTTCGATGATGGAAATATCGAAGGTGCCGCCGCCCAAGTCGTATACGGCGATTTTGCGGTCGCCTTTGGCGCCTTTGTCCATACCGAAAGCCAGTGCAGCTGCGGTGGGCTCGTTGATGATGCGTTTCACATCCAAACCGGCGATGCGGCCTGCGTCTTTAGTGGCTTGGCGTTGGCTGTCGTTGAAATAGGCCGGCACGGTAACCACAGCTTCGGTTACTTTTTCGCCCAAATAGGCTTCGGCGGCTTCTTTCATTTTGCGCAGCACTTCGGCGGAAATTTGCGGCGGAGAAAGCTCTTTGCCTTGCGCTTCCACCCAAGCGTCGCCGTTTTTGGCTTTTACGATTTTGAAGGGCATCAGGTCGATGTCTTTCTGCACTTCTTTATCTTCAAATTTGTGACCGATCAGGCGTTTTACTGCGTAGATGGTGTTTTTTGCGTTGGTAACAGCCTGGCGTTTGGCCGGCGCGCCCACAAGGATTTCCCCACCGTCCAGATAAGCGATAACAGAGGGAGTGGTGCGTGCGCCTTCGGCGTTTTCGATTACTTTAGTCTGGCCGTTTTCGGAAATGGCCAGGCAGGAATTGGTGGTACCCAAATCGATACCGATAACTTTTGCCATAATGGATTGCTCCTTAGAGATTAGTAGAATTCAGACAGCGCCTTGCTGGCGCTTTAACTTGCCCAGTAAATGGGTTTGGCCGTTTTTTTTTCAAGGGAAAAGGCTATTTTCATTTTAATATTTTGATTTTTATTAGATAAAATAGTTTCAGGTAGCCTTGGGCAACAAATTTCTGCCTAGCCTATTGAATTTCTGCCGCCAGCCCTAATAAAAACAAACGTTGTTTCCCGTATATATGCACCGACGAGGTGCGCACGAGCCATTTATAGATCAAAGCAATTCATATTATTTGAACTATAAATTATACAAATCGCCTGGCGGCGACTAGAATGCCGCCCTGTCGATACACCGTATTTCGCAAATTCATCCGCATTATTTCTGACACCCTGATATAAGGAGCTCTATATGTCTATCAACATCAAATCCCGCGACCAATTGGTTGGTCAGCAAGTTCCGAACGTAACCTTCCACACCCGCGTGGCTGATTCTTGGAAAGACGTCACCACCGACGAATTGTTCAAAGGCAAAAAAGTAGTGGTATTCGCCCTGCCCGGCGCGTTCACCCCCACCTGCTCTTCCAGCCACCTGCCGCGCTACAACGAGCTGGCTTCTGCATTTAAAGAAAACGGCATCGACGACATCCTGTGCGTATCCGTAAACGACACCTTCGTAATGAACGCCTGGGCTGCCGACGAAGAAGCCCACAACATCACCATGATCCCGGACGGTAACTGCGAATTCACCCGCGGTATGGGCATGGAAGTGAACGAAGAAGCCATCGGCTTCGGCCCGCGCTCTTGGCGCTACTCTATGCTGGTGGACGACGGCAAAATCGTAGAAGCCTTCATCGAGCCGATCAAAGAAGGCGACCCCTTTGAAGTTTCCGATGCCGACACCATGCTGAAATTCGTGGCTCCGAACTGGAAACCGCAAGAATCCATCGCCATCTTCACCAAACCCGGCTGCCCCTTCTGCGCCAAAGCCAAAGCCGCTTTGCAGGAAAAAGGCCTGGCCTACGAAGAAATCGTGTTGGGTAAAGACGCCAGCATCGTTTCCGTACGCGCCATCACCGGTAAAGTAACCGCCCCGCAAGTGTTCATCGGCGGCAAATACATCGGCGGCAGCGAAGACCTGGACGCATACCTGGCCAAACACGCCTAATTTTCCAGCTATCCAGTTGCCAATACAGTAGATAGCTTTGCGAGCCGCCCGAATAGGGCGGCTCTTTTCCCAAGACCTTTCAGGTAGCCTGTTATAGTGGATTAAATTTAAATCAGGACAAGGCGGCGAGCCGCAGACAGTACAAATAGTACGGCAAGGCGAGCCAACGCCGTACTGGTTTAAATTTAATTCACTATACAGCAGCAGCCGATATTTTTCAGGTAGCCTTTTACCAGCCATACAGGCTACCTGAATGGTCTTCCCACCTAAGGAAAGCAGACATGAAACACCTCACCGCAGACGTCGTCGTTATCGGCGGCGGCACCGCCGGCATGGGCGCCTTCCGCAATGCCCGCCTCCACACCGAAAACGTTTATCTCATCGAAAGCCACATTTTCGGCACCACCTGCGCCCGCGTCGGCTGCATGCCCTCCAAGCTCTTGATTGCCGCCGCAGAAGCCCGCCACCACGCTCTGCACACCGATCCCTTCGGCGTGCATCTGGATAAATCCAGCATCAGCGTAAACGGCGAAGAAGTGATGAACCGCGTCAAATCCGAGCGCGACCGCTTCGTCGGCTTCGTGCTGGAAGACGTAGAAGCCTGGCCCGCCGAGCGCCGCATCATAGGGCAGGCCAAATTCATCGACGACCACACCGTGCAAATCGACGGCCACACCCAAATCCGCGCCGAACGCATCGTAATCGCCACTGGCTCCCGCCCCATCGTACTGCCGCAATGGCAGGCACTGGGCGACCGTCTCGTCATCAATGATGACGTATTCTCATGGGACACCCTGCCCGAGAGCGTGGCCGTATTCGGTACCGGCGTGATCGGCCTCGAACTTGGCCAAGCCTTGAGCCGCCTCGGCGTACGCGTGGAAATGTTCGGCCTGGGCGGCCTCATCGGCGGTATTTCCGACCCTGTGGTGCTGGAAGATGCCAGAGCCATCTTCGGCCAGGAAATTCCGCTCCACCTCAACGCCCAAACCGAAACCCGGCTCAACGATAAAGGCCAAGTAGAAGTGGCATGGACGCAAGACGGCGAAAGCGGCGTATTCACCGCCGACTGCTTGCTCGCCGCCATCGGTCGCCGCCCCAATGTGGACAACATCGGGCTGGAAAACCTCAATATCGAGAAAGACGCACGCGGTGTGCCAGTAGCCACCCCGCGTACCATGCAAACCAGCATCCCGCACATCTTCATTGCAGGCGACGCCTCCAACCAGCTGCCCCTGCTGCACGAAGCCGCCGACCAAGGCAAAATCGCCGGTGAAAACGCCGGCCGCTACCCCGATGTGCGGGACGGCCTGCGCCGCAGCATGATCGGCGTGGTGTTCTCCAACCCGCAAATCATCAGCGTGGGCGCGCGCTTTGCCCAGCTGGAAAAAGAATACGGCAGCAAGCTCGTGGCCGGCCAAGTATCCTTCCACAACCAAGGCCGCAGCCGCGTGATGCTGGTAAACCAAGGCAGCTTGCGCGTGTATGCCGACCGCGAAACCGGCCGCTTCCTCGGCGCTGAAGGCATCGGCCCCGCACTGGAACACATCGCCCACCTCCTCGCCTGGGCGCACCAGCAGCACATGACTGTGCCGCAAATGCTCAACATGCCCTTCTACCACCCCGTAATCGAAGAAGGCTTGCGCACCGCCCTGCGTGACGTAGCCGCCAAACTGGCCTAAAGGCTACAGAAAAACATTTTCAGGTAACCTACCTAGTAACGTGAGGCTACCTGAAAAGGGAATTTGAATCATTTGGGTGTTGGATAATTCATATAGGTTAAGTTAGATTGAAATTAATAACCCAATCTTACGCTAAATAACTTAATTTTATACAACGCTATTCAATTCTTTTAAATCTTTCGCCTGTATCACGAAGAATCATTTCTCCAGTAGTTTGGTCAATAGCAAATTCAGTATTTCATTTACTATCAGCGTGTCATTCAGCAATTTGCCCTCTAGTGTATGAGCATCTAAAGGATTACTCCCCTGTGATTTAACAACTAAAGGCATCTTCATTTTGTTTAATTTCATATTGATAGTTATTTAATTGGGCTCTGCTACTTTCCCACAAACTCTGCCCCCGGCTTGTCACCACAACCGGCCTGCAGTAAGGTCAGCTCCAATACCAATATGGAAAACAGTTTTTCATCGCTTGCTCCCCTCATCCAAAAACTATCGGTCAAATTGAGCTGCCCGCCTCGTTTACCACTCACGCCGCCGTGCAGCATATGCGAGCAAAAGAAGACGATAGCACACATATGGCAAGGTAAAGGCTACCTGAAACTGAAGACAAACGGTTTCAGGTAGCCTTTACCTTGCTTCAACAGTGATTTGGTTTATTCGATGCTGGCTAGATGGGCGGTATCTTGGGCAATCATCAACTCTTCATTGGTGGGGATAACCATGACTAGCGAGGTGCTGCCGGCTTGACTAATGATACCACCTTCGCCGAACCGGGCGGCAAGATTGGCTTTCTCATCTACGGTGAGGCCAAGGAAGCCCAGGTAGCCGATGGTTTTACTGCGGATGGTGCTGGAATTTTCGCCGATACCACCAGTGAAAACGAGTGCGTCCAGGCCGCCTGCAGCTACACTCATGGAGGCAACGTATTTAGCCAAACGGTAGGAAAATACTTCCAACGCGAGCTTGGCGCCTTCGTGACCTTTGCTGGCAGCTTCTTCTATTTCGCGGCAGTCGTTGGAAAGCTCAGAAATGCCAAGCAAGCCGCTTTGTTTATGCAGCAAGTCGGTGATCTGCTCAATATTCAGGCCGACGTTGTTGTGTAGAAAGGGGAACACGTTGGCATCGATATCACCGCTGCGGGTGCCCATCACTAGGCCTTCAAGCGGGGTGAGTCCCATGCTGGTATCGCAGCATTTACCGCTATTGGAAGCAGCAATAGAAGCACCGTTACCAAGGTGGGCAATCACGAGGCGCAGGCCTTCTTCGCTACGACCGAGCAAGCGGGCAGCTTCGATGGCCACGAAGCGATAGCTGGTACCGTGGGCTCCGTAGCGGCGCAAGCCGTATTGGCGATAAAGCTCGCGCGGCACGGCATAAGTGTAGGCGTACTCGGGCATAGATTGGTGGAAGGCAGTATCAAACACAACAGCATGCGGCACGTGACTGAAAATACTCATGGCAGCACGGATACCGAGCAGGTTGGCAGGATTGTGTAGCGGAGCAAGCATGATGCACTCTTCAATGCCTTTAATCACTTCATCGTTAATCAGGCAAGATTCTTTGAAGCGTTCACCACCGTGTACCACGCGGTGACCGACTGCGCCAATGCGTTTGTCAAGCTTACGTGCTTCCAATTCACTCATCAAAGCCTCAACAGCGCCGGTGTGATCGGGCTTCCCAGCGAGGCTTACGGTACGTTTTTCACCGTTTGCTTTAAAAATAATGCGCGCGTCGGACAGGTGGAGTTTTTCGGCCAGGCAGCTCAGCAGAACTTCGCCGTTGGTGCTGTCTAATACGGCACCTTTAACAGAGGAGCTGCCACAGTTTAATACCAGAATCAGTTTATCAGACATGATGTCCCTTTATATGTAAATTACACAAAAACGGCGGTGCCCGCCAGCTGCTTGTTTTTTCTTGCGAATACAATGAAATTGCTAAGAAAACCAGCGGCTATTATAACAAAACTACTCTATCTTCTCCATGCCTGCAGCCAATCTTGTACGGGCAGGGTATAAACTATGCTTTCAGGTAGCCTTCAGATATTGGCAGGCTGCCTGAAACTCGCCGCGCACAGCTTAATTCACCTATCTAACAAAAACGTGGTTCCAGTTGGAACCACGTTTTTGTTTCAATATTTAGTCGTTTCAAATAGGCATGAAACAAGGCGACGAGCCGTAGACAGTACAAGTAGTACAGCAAGGCGAAACAACAACAGCTGTATCATGCCTTGGAGCGATTATATCTCAGCGCAAAGCCTTATCGGCAATATCATGGCGATACTGCACGCCGGGAAAATTAATCTCGGACACGGCTTGGTAGGCCTGCTGCTTGGCGGCCGCCATATTATCGCCCAAGCCTACCACACACAAGACACGACCGCCGTTGGTAACGGTGTGACCAGCCTCTGTGGCTGTACCGGCATGAAAAACTTTACTGATGCGGTTAGCCGCTTCGATGCCTTCGATGATGCCACCTTTGCTGGAGCGTTCGGGATAACCTGCGGAAGCCAGCACCACGCCCACGGCGCTTTGCGCTTTCCATTCGGCTTTAACCGTATCCAGTTTCCGATCCAACGCAGCTTGGATCAAATCCACCAAATCACTGTCCAAACGGCTCATAATCGGCTGGGTTTCCGGGTCGCCGAAACGGCAGTTGAATTCCACGGTATAAGGCGCACCATCGGCACCAATCATTAGGCCGGCATAGAGAAACCCTGTGAATTCATGACCTTCTTCGCGCATGCCGCGCACGGTGGGCAGGATGATTTCTTCCATGGCACGCTGATACACCTCGGGCGTAACGATGGGCGCGGGGCTGTATGCACCCATGCCACCGGTATTCGGGCCAAGGTCGCCGTTGAGCAGGCGTTTATGGTCTTGGCTGGTGGCCATCGGCAGCACGTTTTCGCCATCTACCATCACGATAAAGCTGGCTTCTTCACCCTGTAAAAAATCTTCAATCACCACACGTGCACCGGCATCGCCCATTTTATTGTCGAGCAGCATTTGGTCGATGGCTTGATGTGCCTGTTCTTCGGTTTGTGCCACCACTACGCCTTTACCAGCAGCCAAGCCATCTGCCTTAATCACAATCGGTGCGCCTTTGGCAGCCACATAATTATGGGCGGCATCGGCATCGGCAAAGGTTTGATATTGTGCGGTGGGGATGCCGTGCCGCGCCATAAAGGCCTTGGCGAAATCTTTGGAACTTTCCAACTGTGCGGCAGCGCGGGTAGGGCCGAACACGGGCAGACCGGCGGCGCGAAAATCGTCCACTATGCCGGCTGCCAGCGGCGCTTCGGGGCCGACCACAGTGAAGACAATCTGCTCACGGCGGCAGAAATCAATCAGTTCCTGATGTGTTTTCAAAGGCAGATTTTGCAGCCTGGGTTCTTGTGCCGTACCAGCATTACCCGGCGCAACAAATACGGTTTGCACTTTGGGTGACTGCGCCAGCTTCCACGCCAGCGCGTGTTCACGCCCGCCGCTGCCGATAACGAGTAATTTCATAGTATTATCCTTTTAAAGAAGGCGTAATTTATAATAAAGGCTACCTGAAAACCATTTGTTGGTTTTCAGGTAGCCTCTTCGTTGCTTTGCGTATCTTCTAAAATTTCCACCGCACGTGTTTTCTGCCAGGCATCAATACAAGCAGCATAATTAGCCAGCGGCACAGCGCAATGCAGGCAGCAATCCAGTTGCAAATCCTGCTGTAACACTTCCACGCCGTGTTGTTTGGCCAGCCGTAAAACCTCGCTCAAATGCGGGTAGTCGCAGCGCAGGGTTACCCTTTTTTCAATATTTTTTTCCACCTGCGCGGTTTGCTGCAAGGCTATTTGGGTGGCGGTTTTGTAGGCATGAATCAGGCTAGGCACGCCCAGCAGCGTACCGCCGAAATAGCGCACCACCACCACCAAAACATCGGTCAGCCCGGCCGAATCAATCTGACCCAAAATCGGCCGGCCGGCACTGCCGGAAGGCTCGCCGTCGTCGTTGGCGCGAAACTGCAAGCCGTCTGTGCCTAAACGGTAGGCATAGCACCAATGCCGCGCCTTGTGGTGTTCCTGCCGTAGTGCGTCCACATGGTTTTTCACTTCTGCTGCCGTACGCACGGGATAGGTAAAGGCGATAAAGCGGCTGCCTTTGTCTTTAAACTCGGCCTGGCCGGGTTCGGCCAAGGTGCGGTAGGTGCAGGGAATATCAGAAGTTGACATAGCAATGGTGGTATCAGGAAATAAGCTGATTATATAAGAAACAGGCTACCTGAAAGCAGATTGTTTTCAGATAGCCTGCCGTGTTTCACGTGAAACACGAACGCATGAAACGCTTAATTACCCAATGCCACAGTCAGCTCAGGCACGGCTTCAAACAGGTCGGCCACCAAGCCGTAGTCGGCAATATTGAAAATAGCTGCTTCCGGATCTTTGTTGATGGCCACGATAACTTTGCTGTCCTGCATGCCGGCGGTGTGCTGGATGGCGCCAGAAATACCGATGGCAATATACAGCTCCGGTGCCACCACTTTGCCGGTTTGGCCCACTTGGTAATCATTGGGCACATAGTCGGCATCCACCGCCGCGCGTGAAGCACCAATAGCAGCGTCGAGTTTGTCAGCCAGAGGCAGCAGCAATTCGTTGAACTGCTCCACGCTGCCCAAGGCACGACCACCGGAAACCACTACTCTAGCCTGCGTGAGCTCCGGACGATCAGATTTTACCAACTCGCGGCTGATAAAACGGCTCAAACCCTGAGCCGGTGTGGCTTCTGCCTGCACCACTTCAGCCTGCCCGCCGCTGGCAGCAGCTTCGGCAAAGGCAGTGGTTCGGAAGGTAAGCACCAAAGTTTCCGCATCACTGGAAACGGTGGCGAAGGCGTTACCGGCATAAATCGGGCGCCCAAAAGTTTTGCCGTCTACGATTTCGGTTAAATCGGAAACCTGTGGGCAATCCAAGAGGGCAGCCACACGCGGCAGCAGGTTTTTGCCGAAGGTGCTGGCGGCGGCGGCAACGTAGCGGTAATCCGCCGCCAGTTTCACCACCAAAGGCGCCAGTTCTTCGGCCAGCCCGCCAGCATAATGTTCGGCATCGGCCAGCAATACTTTGGCCACCCCGGCCACTTGTTTGGCCTGCTCGGCCACCGCTGCCGCGCCGCTACCGGCCACCAATACATGCACTTCGCCCAGCTTGCTGCCAGCAGTAACGGCATGCCGCGTGGCAGCGGCCAAATGTTGGTTGTCGTGTTCGGCAATAATCAATACAGTCATGGCATTATCCTCAAATTACTTTGGCTTCGTTTTTCAATTTGGCCACCAGTTCGGCCACGCTTTGCACCTTCACGCCACCGCTGCGCGGTTTGGGCTCGGCCACTTTCAGCCGCTGCAATTTGGGCGCGATGTCCACGCCCAATTCTTCCACCGCAAGCTTTTCCAGTGGTTTTTTCTTGGCCTGCATAATATTGGGCAGTTTCACATAGCGCGGCTCGTTCAAACGCAAATCGGCACTGATTACTGCCGGCAGCTTCAGAGCCACGGTTTCTAAACCGCCATCCACTTCGCGCACCACGGTTACTTCGTTTTTGCCCAATTCCACCTTGCTGGCAAACGTGCCCTGCGGTGCGTTAAGCAAGGCGGCCAGCATTTGTGCAGTTTGGTTGGCATCATCATCAATCGCCTGTTTTCCCAGCAAAATCAGCTGCGGCTGTTCACGCTCGGCAATTTTGTGCAATAGCTTGGCCACAGCCAAAGGCTCTAAACAATCATTGGTTTGTACATGGATGGCACGATCACCGCCCATAGCCAGCGCAGTGCGCAGCGTTTCTTCGCACTGCTTCACGCCCAGCGATACGACCACGATTTCGCTGATCTTCCCAGCCTCTTTCAGGCGCACCGCCTCTTCCATGGCGATTTCGTCAAACGGGTTCATCGACATTTTCACATTGCCGATGTCTACATCCGAACAGTCGGCCTTCACCCGCACTTTCACGTTGTAATCCACTACCCGCTTTACGGCAACCAGTGCTTTCATGAAATTTCCTTTTCCTTCTCTCTATTTTAGTGATTCACTTATCCTGCAAAACGGGCTGATTGTGCCGATTTGGCAGAAATAATGCAAGTATGACCCAGACCCAGCTGTAAACACTTGAGGCTACCCGAAAACCTTCTGCCTATTTTGATATAGCAAATCAACACGCTTTCGATACAAAGCGGCGAGCCAACTCCGTAGCAAAAGTTAAGTTAATTGGCCATAGGTCTGCTCCAGCAGAAGCAATCGTTTCAACACTTCATCCGGTTGCGGCGGGCAACCGATACCGCCCATATTTTCCGCCCAAGCGGAGGATTGCACGCCGGTTTTTACCGGATCGCTATCAGTGTAAATGCCGATCAGTGGCTTATCCAGCGCATTAGCCAAATGCAGCAAGCCGGTATCCACGCCGATAACACTGCGTGCACCGCGCAACACATAGGCTGCCTGCAACAGGCTGAGCTTTTCGTCTGGCACCTGCGCCGCCTCTATCTGATCCGCCAACGTCAATGCGCGCTGCCGTTCCGCATCGCTGCCCCACGGCAGCCACACCACTGTACCATCTACTGCATGCAGCCGATTCAACAATTCCACCCAATATTCGTCCGGCCACAATTTGCTCTCACGGCTGGTGGCGTGCAAAGCCACACGGTAGTTTTCAGGTAGCCCCTGCACCGCCGCATCTTCCGGCACACGCACGCCGAAATCCGCCGTGCCGTCAAACCAATAACCGAACACTTGGGCAAACAGCTCGCGGTTGCGCCACACTGCATCACGTCCTTTGGCTACCTGAAAACCTTGCGCATAAAACGCCGCCGCCCAGCCCTCGCGCGTGCTGTGTTTGTCCAAACCTTTCACCGGCACACCCGCTTGGCGGGCAAACCATGCGCTTTTTATCAAGCCTTGGCTGTCGAGCACGAAATCATAGCCGCCATCAACCAACTCCTGCTTCAGTGCACGCATCTGCTGCCACGTATCCGCTGCAAACAGCCGTTTGCGCCACTGCCGCCAACGCATCGGAATCACCTTGGCCACAAACGGATGCAATCGCGCAATATCAGCAAATCCGGCTTCAGCCAGCCAATGCAGCTCCACCTGCGGGCAACGCCGGGCCAAATCCTGCACTGCCGGCAGGGTGTGGATAAGATCACCCATGCTGGAGAAGCGCACCAGTAAAATCTTCATCGTAGGGAAAGCCTGTGGTTGGAACGGATGGAATTATACAAGATGAAGCTTGGCAAGTAGGTTATGTTGCGTTTTCAGGTAGCCTTTTCCCTTAGGGCTACCTGAAAATAAACCATAGCCAAATTTAATCGGAAAGACAGGCAAACATATTTCCCGTATGATGACAGCTGCTTTTACGCAGATTTTTCGGAGTTTTTATGAAACAACGCACCTTAGCCCAATCCGTTCAAGCCACCGGTGTCGGCCTGCATTCCGGCGAGCGGGTTTTGCTCACCCTGCATCCGGCTGCCGAAAACAGCGGCATTGTATTCCGCCGCACCGATTTGGCCAGTGAACAGAGCCGCCCAATCAAGCTCGTGCCCGAACTGATCAACGACACCCGCCTCTCCTCCACCATCGTTACCGAAGACGGCGTGCGGGTGGGCACGATTGAGCATTTAATGTCTGCACTGGCCGCCTACGGTATTGATAATATGTTGATTGAATTGAATGCGCCGGAAATCCCGATTATGGACGGCTCCAGTCTGCCTTTTTTGTATCTGTTGCAGGATGCGGGCATCGTGGATCAAAAAGCCGAAAAACGCTTCCTGCGTATTTTGAAGCCGGTGGAAGTGCAAGAACCGGGCAAATGGGTGCGCTTTACCCCGTATGACGGCTTTAAAGTCAGCCTCACCATCAATTTCGACCACCCCGTATTCAACCGCAGCAACCCCACCTTTGAAATCGATTTCGCCGGCGCATCGTATGTGGAAGAAATCGCCCGCGCCCGCACCTTCGGCTTCATGCAGGAAGTGGAAATGATGCGCGCACACGGCTTGGGTTTGGGCGGTAATCTGAGTAATGCCGTGGTAATCGATGACAACGACGTGCTCAATCCCGAAGGCCTGCGCTACCCCGACGAATTTGTGCGTCACAAAATCCTCGATGCCGTAGGCGATTTATACGTAATCGGCGCGCCGATAATCGGCGCATTCGAAGGCCACAAATCCGGCCACGCCATCAATAATGCCCTCTTACGCGCCATTCTCGCCGACCCGGGAAGCTACGAATGGACCACCTTCCCGCACAACCAAAACCTGCCCGCCGCTTTCCACGCCCTGCCGGCTGCGGCGTAAACCGGCAAGCAAATAAAAGGCTACCTGAAAACCAGCAAAAGGGTTTTCAGGTAGCCTTTTATTTCAAAGTGTCACTAAGCTACATCAGCTTTCAGGTAGCCTCAAACATTGTAGGCAGTGGAAGCCGCATCGCCGCCGGTGCCTGTCCAGTTGGTGTGGAAAAACTCGCCTTCCGGCCGATCGATGCGCTCATAGGTGTGGGCGCCGAAGTAGTCGCGTTGCGCCTGCAACAGGTTGGCGGGCAGGCGACCACAGGTGTAGCTGTCGAGGAAGGAGAGGGCGGATACGGTGCAGGGCATTGGTAAACCATGCTGCATCGCGGCTGCAGCCACTTTACGCCAGCCCGGCAAGGCTTGCTGCAACAGTTTTTGGAAGTAGGCATCGCTGCCAAGGAATACCAAATCCGGATTGGCGGCATAGGCATCGCGGATGTTGCCTAAAAACGCACTGCGGATAATGCAGCCTTCGCGCCACAACAAAGCGGTATTGCCATAATCCAAATCCCAGCCGTAATGTTCGCTGGCCTGACGCATCAGCATAAAACCTTGAGCATAAGAAATAATTTTGGAAGCCAGCAATGCTTGCCGCAAAGCAGCCAGCCATTCTTCCCGATTTCCGGCCACCGGCTCGATTTTATGCCCGAAAGCCGTTTTGGCCTGCACCCGCTGGGTTTTTAGGGCGGAAATGCAGCGGGCAAACACCGCTTCGGTAATCAACGTGAGCGGCGTGCCCAAATCCAAGGCATTGATACCGGTCCATTTCCCGGTGCCTTTCTGACCGGCACGGTCAAGGATTTTCTCTACCAGCGGCGTGCCATCTGTGTCGTTTGTACCCAAAATATCGGCAGTGATTTGAACCAGATAGCTATTGAGCTCGGTCTTATTCCATTCGGCAAAAACAGCCTGCATTTCGGCATGGCTCATACCCAGGCCGTCTTTCATAAACTGGTAAGCTTCGCAGATAAGCTGCATATCGCCGTATTCGATACCGTTGTGCACCATTTTCACAAAATGGCCGGCACCACTTTTGCCTACCCAGTGGCAACATACCTCATCACTGGCCGTTTTAGCGGCTATAGCCTGCAAAATCGGCTTCACTGCCAGCCAAGCTTCAGGATTGCCGCCAGGCATGATAGATGGCCCATGGCGCGCGCCTTCTTCACCGCCGGAAATACCGGTGCCAATAAATGAAATACCTTGTGCAGCCAGCTCAGCAGTACGCCGTTCGGTATCGGGATAATGAGCATTGCCACCATCGATGATGGTGTCGCCCTTATCCAAGAACGGTACCAGCTGCGCAATCAACTCATCTACCGCCTGCCCAGCCTGTACCATCAGCATCACCTTGCGGGGCTGCTTCAATTGGCTAATTAGTTCTTCCAAGCTGTAGGCACCGATAATTTTTGTGCCTTTGGCTGGGCCATTAAGGAATTGTTCAGTTTTAGCCGCCGTGCGGTTGTAGGCACTCACTTGGAAACCGTGATCGTTCATATTCAGAATCAGGTTTTGTCCCATAACGGCCAAACCGATAACGGCAATATCGCTTTTATTATGAAGAGAGTTTTGCATGATATTTTTTAGATTACGAAGTTTGAAATTTAGTACCGGGGTAGGTTGAACTAAGTAGTTTTTATATCTAGTTTTCTAATTTATTTTTTGTTGTTTATATTGGAGCAGTACAGAAATAGTGGATTATCCAGAAAATTCATTAAAACCATTTAGATAGGCTAAGTAAACCTTGTTGTTTGGTTGTCGTTCAATTGTAGATTGTTGTGGAATGATGGCTGGGTTAATTGCCTGTTTATGGATAAATCGATTATTTGCCTGCTTTGTCCGCAGAGAATAGTGGAAATAAGCCGTTGTTGTACTGAGCCAGTACCATATCATTTAGGCAGCTGGTTCAGCCGGCAATACATTTAAATATTTCAAAGACAATAGCTGCTGCTCGGCATCCAACTGAGTAATGGCCAGTTTCATGCGGGTTTTAGGCTGAATATCAATCGGTATACCGTGCACGCGGTTGACCAGTGGCAAACCATCAATACGCACTAGATCTTCTTTCAGCAATACGGCGGTCAGCTTGCAGCATTGTTCTTGTTCCAGATATATTAAGCTCCAGTAAGCTTCCATTTGGCGTTGGAAGTCAGCATAAGCGGTATAGGTTGCGTCGAAGTCGCGCAGGGCGGCAAACAGGTTGCTATCGTTTTTTTGGAAACGCGGCGATAGGTTGGGATCAATCAGGCTGAGCAGTTGGAGTTGGTTGATGCAGTCGGCGGCACGACGCAACGGCGAGGTGAACCAGCCATAATGCGCCACGCCCATGCCGATGTGTGGCTCGGATTGGGTGCTCATGCGTACTTTGCCGCTGGTTTGCACGCGGAATAAACCTGGCAGGTTGTTTTCATCCAGCATTTGTGCCCAGGTGCTGTTGGCCAGAATCATCATTTCAGATACTAGCGTATCGATGGGTGAACCGCGCTCGCGGCGGCTGATGCGCACGCTGCCATCGGGATTGAATTCGATGCCGTAATCGTATTGCGGGGCGCGGTTTTCTTCGTAGCGGTCGCGCTGTTTTTGGCGTTCGATGGCAAAGCGATACAGCCAGCGTAGTTGCGGCTGACAGGGAAATTGTACGGGTTCGTTCTCGGAGAGGCCGGTGTCGGCATTGAAGTGCGGCTCGATGTCTTGAATGCGCAGGTTATGCTTGATAGTTAGATTTTCGAGGCGGGTTTGCGGTGTGGAGGCTACCTGAAAATCGGCATCTACTTCTACATACAGGCTCAATACCGGCCGTTTGCCTTCGTCTAGGCTGAAGGTTTTAATCCAGTTATCCGGCAACATGGTGATTTTGCCGCCTGGATAATAAGCGGTGCTTTGCCTTTGTTTAATAAGGGTTTCAATCGGGCTGTTTTCGGCAATGGCCAGCGTGGGTACGGCGATGTGAATACCGACACGTTTGCTGCCGTTGGGCAAATCCTGCACCGATAAGGCATCGTCGATTTCGCTGGTTTCGGCATCATCAATGGAGAATGCGGGCAAATCGGCGGCATCTGGCAATTCAAGGATAGCAGGCACGGCGATTTCCGGTGCTGCAGTGCCTTGCGGGAAGTGTTTGCAGCAGAAGCCATCAAGCAGATATTGCGGCAATGAATTGACACCGCCAGTTTGCCGAGCCAGCTGATAGGCGGAAATTTTCAGTTCGGCAGCGGCTTTGGTGAAAGCTTTGTAGGTGAGCGATTGTTTGTCTGGGTTGTGCAGGATGGTGCGCAAATCGGCGGCAATTTCGGCTGGCAGGTGGCCTTGTACTAATTCTTCTGCCCAAGCGGATATTTGTACGTCTTGCTGTTTTTTGCGCTCGATGGCGGCCAGTGCCTGCTTCAGGGTGTCTTCCGGTGCTGCTTTAAATATGCCTTTGCCTTTTTTATAGAAATACATCGGTGCAGCGTAAAGGGCAATCAGGGTAGCGGCCAGTTCGTGCTGGCTTGGGGTATGGCCGAAGTAGTCGGCAGCGATGTTTTGGGTGGTGAATTCGTCTTCGTCGCAAAATTCCCACAACAAGTCGGTATCAATTTGTGCGGCTTCGGCTTGGGCGCGTTCGAGGAAAGCGTCCATCGGCTCGGTGAATTCCACGAAAACGTTGTTGGCTTTGATTTTGGCGCGTTTACCATGTTGGGTGGTGGCCTGATAGGTGCTATCGTTTTTCTGCACCACGGCGGCCACTTTGAATTGGCCACTTTCTTCGTAGAATATATTCATTTAAAAGGGGAAACCACTTTGTGGGGTTGAAATATTGAGGGGGGGGCGGATTTTAGCATAGAAACAGGCAGTTTCTCAGGAAGGCTACCTGAAGGCAAAGTGGGAAAGTAGCGGAGTTTCCGCAAAGCCAAAACTTTTCAGGTAGCCTTTTCTATTCAGCCGAACAACATGTTGGTGGCGGCATATACGCTCAATACGGCTATCAGTGAATCCACACGGTCGAATATGCCCCCGTGACCAGGAAGCAAGTTGCTGCTGTCTTTCACGCCGGCAGCCCGTTTAAACCAGCTCTCCAGAAGGTCGCCGCCGATGCCTACGAAGGTAAGTACAGTGGCAGTGAGCATGATGCCGAGCCAGGATATATTGAAGCCAAACCAGCCGGCAGCGCGCGCCAATGAGGTGTACACCAGCACGCATAACAGCCCACCAAACACGCCTTCCCAACTTTTGCCGGGGCTGATGGTGGGTGCTAGTTTGTGTTTGCCCCATAGCCGGCCGAATACATAGGCAAACACATCGGCAATCCACACTAGCATCATCACGGCCAAGAGATGGAGCGCGGATTGGCTGTTGGGGCGCAGTTCCAGCAGGGCAAACCAGAAAGGCAGCATCAGCAGCCAGCCGGCGGCCATGCTTTTCCAATCGGCCTGCAAACGCCATTTGAAACGCAGCCAAGCAGGCATGCCGAGCAACCAGAAGGCGAGTACGATTGCCCACGCCGCTGCAGGCAGCTGCCAACCGCCGCTCCATGCCAGCGTCATAAACAGCGCGGTGCCGGCCAAATAGGGCTGCTGCACTTGTTTCGGCATACTGCACAGCTGGCTGTATTCCCACAGAGCGAGCAGAGCAATCAAGCCGGAAAACAGTGCCCACAGCCCGCTGTTGGCGGTAAATAGCATACCGAGCATCATTGGTAGTAAAACCAAGGCGGTGAGGATTCGTTGTTTGAGCATGGTTGGATTCTTTCAGGTAGCCTTTGGCATATTTGTTTTGACTGCAGGATTATAAGCGAAACTGCTGTACATATAGCTAAGAAGTAAGCCAACGTAGTAGGAAGTGAAGGGCTTTAGTCATAGAAAAAGGCTACCTGAAAAACCGGATAAAGGTTTCAGGTAGCCTTTACGTAATGCGGCAAGGCATTACATCCGTGCCATAGTGGCTACATGGATAGCAGCTATTTGGTTTAGCAATTCGTGCAACTGTTCCAGGTTTTCTTTGGAAAGCTGGGTTTCGATGTCGTCGTAGCAGGCATCGATTTTACCGACAAAGTTGTTGAAGGTACGCTCGCCTTCTTCGGTGAGTTTGAGGTAAACACGGCGGTGGTCATTGGCCGGGCGCAGACGCACCACCAGTTTCATTTTTTCCAGGCGGGTGAGAATGCCGGTGAGGCTGGGGCGCAGGATGCAGGCACTGCGGGCTAAGTCTTGGAAATCCATCGTACCGTTTTCAGCCAAAAGGCGCAGGATACGCCATTGTTGGTCGGTGAGGCCGATTTCGTTGAGTAGTGGGCGAAAATGTGTCATCAATGCTTCGCGTGCCTGTATCAGCGCAATATTTAGCGAAGAATATTTGGAATGTTTGATCATTGTGATCTCCCTTGGTTTAAATGAAGTAATGAAATAGTTGGAAACTTTTTCGTGTGGTTTTTATAATTAATTCTCTATTAACAATCAGAGTATTGTTTTAGTTTATTATATAACTCAATCCAATAGTTATAGTGTGCGGATAATTGATTTTCTTGATTAAAGTCAAAATATTGGATACAACCAGTCAAGTTATCTGTTCAATAAGGCGCGTATTGCCTACAAAATTAAAATAAATACATCATCTGGTGTATTTTTAAAGAGCTATCGTTACTAAGATAATGGTGGGCTGGGTAATTATCAAGGCTACCTGAAAAAATTGGAAGAAACTTTACAAACGATGTTGTATGTTTTGCCTCATTATTAGGTGAACAGAATCAGATGAACAAATATTGTATGCTGAAGTTGCCGTTTTTTATGCCAGAAAAACCCATATAAAAACAGCCGAACCAGTTTAGGGTTCGGCTGTTTTTAAGTAGGCCTCTACATGCAGCTGAAAATCAGGGTGGCATTAGTGCCGCCGAAGCCGAAGCTATTCGACATTACGGCGTTAAGCTTTTTGCCGATGTTTTCGCGTACAATCGGCAAATTGGCAGCTTTTTCGTCCAAATTTAGAACATTGGTACTGGCGCATACGAAATCATTAAGCATCATCAGGATAGAGTAAATCGCCTCATTGGAGCCGGCAGCGCCCAATGCGTGGCCGGAAAGAGATTTGGTGGAACTGATGAGCGGCACTTCTTTGCCTTCAAAGGTTTCGCGGATGGCACCGAGTTCTTTGGTGTCGCCCACCGGTGTGGACGTGCCGTGGGCATTGATGTAGTCCACGCTGCCGCCGTGCTGAGCCAGTGCCATCTGCATGCAGCGCACGGCACCTTCGCCGGACGGCTGCACCATATCATGGCCATCGGAAGTGGCACCATAGCCGGTGAGTTCACACAAAATGTTGGCACCGCGCGCTTTGGCGTGTTCGTATTCTTCCATCACCAAAATGCTGCCGCCACCGGAAATCACGAAGCCGTCGCGGTCGGCATCGTAGGCACGGCTGGCTTGTTCGGGCGTATCGTTGTATTTGCTCGATAACGCGCCCATTGCATCAAACAGGGAACTCATCTGCCAAGATACTTCTTCGCCGCCGCCGGCAAACACGATGTCTTGTTTGCCAAGCTGAATTAGTTCTGCGGCGTGGCCGATACAGTGGGCAGAAGTTGAGCAAGCAGAGCTGATGGAATAGTTCACACCTTTGATTTTAAACGGGGTAGCCAAGCAGGCGGCCACGGTGGAAGCCATGGTTTTGGTTACGCCGTAGGGGCCGATGCGCTTCACGCCGCTCTCGCGCAAGGTGTCGGCAGCTTCCACTTGCGAGGCGGAAGAGGCACCGCCGCTGCCGGCCACGATGCCGGTGCGTATGTTTGATACCTGCTCTTCGGTGAGCCCGGCGTGGGCGATGGCTTCTTTCATGGCGATATAGGCATAGGCTGCAGCGTTGCCCATAAAGCGCAGGATTTTGCGGTCGATGTGCTCTTTGGTATCGATATTGATGTTGCCGGCCACGTGTGAGCGCAGGCCCATTTCGCGGTAGCTTTCATCAAAAGCGATGCCGGATTTGAGCTGGCGCAGCGATTCGAGCACTTCGCGGCAGTTGTTGCCCAAGCTGGACACGATGCCGATACCGGTTACGACTACTCGTTTCATAATAATGAACTCCGTTAGGAAAGTAGGCTACCTGAAAAGTAAACGCAAAAGCTTCTGTTGAATTAAAGCCGGCGTTTTCAGGTAGCCCGTTGGCTAGAAATCGTCTGTGCTGGTAAACAAACCTACGCGCAGGCCGTTTCCTTCGTAAATCTTATGGCCGTCCACGCTCATTTCCGCATCGGCAATGCCCAACACCAGCTTGCTGTTCATCACGCGTTTCATGTGGATGTGGTAAGTGATTTTCTTGTGTTTGGGCAATACCTGACCGGTGAATTTCACTTCGGCGCAGCCCAAGGCGCGGCCGCGGCCGGGCGCACCCGTCCAGCCCAGGAAGAAGCCCACTAATTGCCACATGGCGTCCAAACCCAAGCAGCCGGGCATTACCGGATCGCCGATGAAGTGGCAGCCGAAGAACCACAAATCGGGGTGGATATCCAATTCGGCGATGATTTCGCCCTTGCCGTATTTGCCGCCGGTGCTGTTGATTTCAACAATGCGGTCGATCATCAACATATCGGGCATTGGCAGCTGCGCGTTGCCCGCGCCGAAAAGTTCGCCGCGGCCGCAGGCCAAGAGTTCTTCTTTGGAGTAGCTGTTTTGTGGAACGAAATTGCTCATGGGTATCCTTAATGCTGCCAAAGGCAGCTTGATATAGTGGGAGAAAAACCAGAATTGTTGGTTAGCGAAGCGCTTACGGCACAATTTAGGTTTTAGCTCTAGATTAAGCATTCTATTTGATTATGCCGTGCCGCGCAATCTGGCCGATATCTTTGCCAGCGGCATTTTAATCCTATCGGAGCGGCTTGTATAACAGAAGGCTACCTGAAACGGTTTTTCAGGTAGCCTTCTTCAAGCACAGGAGAAGTTTACTCTTTCAACTTCGCCAAAGCGTTTTGCAGCTTGGCCATCTTCTCTTCCAACTCCGCCAAATCGGCTTTGTCTTTTTCCACCAAATGCGCGGGGGCTTTTTCGGTGTAGCCGGGTTTGGAGAGTTTGGCGTTGAGTTTGTCCAAGGCTTTTTGCAGCTTCTCGGCTTCTTTGCTCAAACGGGCGGTTTCGGCGGCTTTGTCGATTTCGACTTTCAGCATCAGGCGCGCGCCGTTGCAGACGGCGACAGGTGCGTCTTCGCTTTCGGGCAGGGCGGCGACTTGCTGTGCTTCGGTCAGGCGGGTCATCATCGGCAGGTATTTGAGGTAGTCCGCTAAGTCGTCCGAGCTTTCGACAAACAGCGGGGCTTTTACGTTGGGCTGAATGCCCATTTCGCCGCGCAGGTTGCGGACGGCACCAATTAAATCCTGCAACACGGTCATTTGCTCGAAGGTCGTCTGAACGATTTGTTCGCGGTCGGCTTCGGGGAAACGGGCGAGCATGATGCTGTCAGCGGTTTTGGCGTCGCACATGGGGGCGACGGTTTGCCACAGTTCTTCGGTGATGAACGGGATAATCGGGTGCAGCAGGCGCAGGGCGGCTTCGAGTACGCGCAATAAGGTATGGCGTGTGGCGCGTTGGCGGCTGGCGCAGCCGGTTTGGAGCTGCACTTTGGCGAGTTCCAGATACCAGTCGCAATAGTCGTTCCACACGAAGCTGTACAGGGTTTCCGCCGCCAAATCAAAGCGGTAGGTTTCGTAGGCTTGCGTAACCTGCTCGATGGTCTGATTCAGACGACCTATGATCCACATATCGGGGAAGGAGTAGCCGCGCGGTTCGGTGGCGGTTGCGCCGTAGCCGCAGTCTTGGTTTTCGGTGTTCATCAAGACGAAGTTGGTGGCGTTCCAGATTTTGTTGCAGAAGTTGCGGTAGCCTTCGGCACGCTTGAAGTCGAAGTTCACGCTGCGGCCCAAGCTGGCGTAGCTCGCCATGGTGAAGCGCAATGCGTCCGCGCCCATGCTGGGGATGCCTTCGGGGAAGAGTTTTTTCGTGGCTTCTTCCACTTTCGGCGCGGTTTCGGGTTTGCGCAGACCGGTCGTGCGTTTCACCAGCAGCTTGTCCAAGTCGATGCCGTCAATCAAATCGACGGGGTCGATGACGTTGCCTTCGGATTTGGACATTTTTTTGCCTTCGTGGTCGCGCACGATGCCGTGGATGTACACATCTTTAAATGGTACTTTGCCGGTGAAGTGGGTGGTCATCATAATCATGCGCGCCACCCAGAAGAAGATGATTTCGTAGCCGGTAACTAAGACGTTGGACGGCAGGAAGGCTTTGAGTTCGTCGGTTTCAGACGGCCAGCCTAGCGTGGAGAACGGCACGAGTGCGGAGGAGAACCATGTGTCCAATACGTCTTCTTCGCGGGTCAAACCGGTTTTGCCGGCTTGTTTTTCGGCTTCCGCCTGATTGCGGGCGACGTACACATTGCCTGTTTCGTCGTACCATGCGGGGATTTGATGCCCCCACCACAGTTGGCGCGAGATACACCAGTCTTGGATGTTGTTCATCCATTGGTTGTAGGTGTTGACCCAGTTTTCGGGGATAAAGCGTACCGCGCCGCTGTCGACAGCTTTTTTAGCTTTGTCGGCGAGGCTTAAGCCTTTGAATTCGCTGTCGGGTTCGCCGTCGTTTGGCGTGGCGGACATGGCGACAAACCATTGGCTGGTCAACATCGGTTCAATCACTGAGCCGGTTCGGTCACCTTTCGGCGTCATCAGCGTGTGCACTTTGATTTCGACCAACAAGCCTTGTTCCTGCAAATCGGCAACCATTTGTTTGCGCGCGGCAAAGCGGTCTAAGCCTGCGTATTTTTCAGGCAGGGCAAAGCCTTGTTGCGCTTCGCCTTTGAAGTTGAACACTTCGGCATTGGCCAGCACTTTGGCTTCCAAATCGAACACGTTAACCAAGCGCGTGTCGTGGCGTTTGCCGACTTCGTAATCGTTGAAGTCGTGTGCAGGCGTGATTTTCACGCAGCCGGTACCGAAGTCTTTTTCAACGTATTCGTCAGCGATAACGGGGATGGTGCGGCCGGTCAGCGGCAGGATTAATTCCTTGCCAATCAAATGGGTATAACGTTCGTCTTCAGGGTTGACGGCAACGGCAACGTCGCCCAGCAGCGTTTCGGGACGGGTGGTCGCCACGATAACGGCTTCGGCGGGATTGTCCGCCAGCGGATAGCGGATGTGCCACATAGAGCCTTGTTCTTCCACGCTTTCCACTTCCAAATCAGACACTGCTGTGCCAAGCACGGGATCCCAGTTCACCAAGCGTTTGCCGCGGTAAATCAAGCCTTGCTCAAACAGGCGCACAAACACTTCGGTCACGGTTTCGGCGCGCACGTCGTCCATCGTGAAATACTCGCGCGTCCAGTCGGCAGAGCAGCCCACGCGGCGCATCTGCTGCGTAATCGTGCCGCCGGAAACTTCTTTCCATTCCCACACTTTTTCCAAGAATTTTTCGCGGCCCAAGTCATGACGGGACACGTTTTGCGCGGCAAGCTGGCGCTCGACCACGATTTGCGTGGCGATACCCGCGTGGTCGGTGCCGGGAATCCAAGTGGTGTTGCAGCCTTTCATGCGATAGTAGCGGGTCAGGCCGTCCATGATGGTTTGGTTGAAGGCATGACCCATGTGCAGCGTGCCGGTTACGTTGGGCGGCGGCAGTTGGATGGAAAAAGACGGTTTGGTCAAATCCATATCGGGCTGGAAATAACCTTGGGTTTCCCAGTTTTGATAGTGTCTGGATTCGATTTCAGCGGGATTGTATTTGTCGAGCATCGGAGGCTACCTGAAAATTATTGGCGTAAAGAGCGAATTATAGTGGAAGCAGGTAGCTTTCAGGTAGCCCGATGCGGGGATGAAGGCTGCCTGAAAACATAAACACTAAAGAAGTTGAAGCCATCTATTTTGACTTCCACTCAGCGCCGCCGCTATCCTTTGTTTTTTCCCACACCTTTATTCAGGAGACCGCCATGCCCCACACCAAACAAACCGTCCTCAAAGCCTTTCACCGCCGCTATGCCTGCAAAAAATATGACCCAGCTAAAAAAATCAGCCGAGAAGATTTCGAATTCATTTTGGAAACCGGTCGCCTTTCGCCTAGTTCCTTCGGGCTGGAGCCGTGGCGTTTTCTCGTGATCCAAAACCTTGCGCTGCGTGCCGAGCTCAAACCGCTGGCTTGGGGCGCGGCGGATAAAATCATGGATTGCAGCCACTTTATCGTACTTCTCGCCCGCACCCAGGCCGCGATGCAGTCGGATTACCGGCACAAAATGTGGAGCGGGGTGCACCACATCCCGCCGCATATCGTGGAAATACGCGAAGGTTTCTTCAAGCAGTTTGCCGAACACAACTTCTGCATCACCGAAAGCCCGCGCGCCTTCTACGATTGGGCCAGCAAACAAAGCTATATCGCCCTGGCCAATATGATGACCGCCGCCGCCTTTATCGGCATCGACTCCACCCCGATCGAGGGCTTCCGGCAGGAAGAAGTTAATGCCTTCTTGGCCGCAAAAGGCCTGTTCAACCCCGCCGAATACCGCGTCAGCATCATGGCCGCCTTCGGCTACCGCGACGAAGAGCCGCGCGCCAAAACCCGCCTGCCGATGGAAGAGATTGTGCAGTGGGTGGAATAAACCTTTGATTATCAAGTTTCAGGTAGCCTGCATCCCGCACAGAGGCTACCTGAAAACCCAGTTTCATCACTATTAAACCAAGCCCCATGTATATCGGACGCTTCGCCCCCAGCCCCACCGGCCTTTTGCACATCGGCTCGCTGCTCACCGCCCTGGCTTCCTACGCCGATGCCCGTGCGCAGGGCGGGCGCTGGCTGGTGCGGATGGAAGACCTCGATCCGCCGCGTGAAATGCCCGGCGCCGCCGCCCATATCCTACGCACCCTCGAAGCATTCGGCTTCGAATGGGACAGCGAAGTGGCCTATCAAAGCCGCCGCCACCATCTCTACCGCGCCGCCCTGCACAGCCTGCAACAAAGCGGTCTCGCCTACCCCTGCTATTGCAGCCGCAAACAATGGCACGCCCAAGCGCGGCAGGGCGCGGACGGTTTCGTTTACAACGGTGCCTGTGCACAGCTCACCGCCCCACCGCCCGAAGCCGCCGGCAGAGTGCCCGCCTGGCGGCTGCGCGTGCCGGATGAAACCATCGCCTTCACCGACGGCATCGTCGGCCATTATGCGCAAAACCTCGCCCGCGACATCGGCGATTTCGTCCTCCTGCGCGCCGACGGCCTGTGGGCCTACCAGCTTGCCGTAGTGGCCGACGACGCCGAACAGGGCATCACCCATATCGTGCGCGGGCAGGATTTGCTCGTGTCTACCCCGCGCCAAATCTGGCTGCAACGCTGCCTCAGCTTTCCCACCCCGCACTACGCCCACCTGCCCCTGCTCACCAATGCCGAAGGGCAGAAATGGTCGAAACAAACCCTCGCCCCTGCGCTGGATTTACAGCGCAAAGAAGCCCTACTGCGCCAAGTGATGGATTACCTGAAACTGCCGCCCGCGCCCGAAGTGAGTAAACCGCAAGAGCTGCTCGACTGGGCCGTAAAACATTGGTACCTGCAAGCCATATCTACCCGGCCAATAGTGGCCGAGGTAAAGGCGGATGGTGCTACCTGAAAATCAAGCAGCGGAGTAGCTATGCTACCGTGTCTTCCGCTGTGGAAGCGCACATCCCAGCCTATCAGTGTTAGATACAGGAAAGGCTACCTGAAATTTTCAGGTAGCCTCTTTTCAAACATCTAAGCCTGCCATCAATCCGCCGCACGTTTTTCCAGCACGGCCACGCCGGGCAGTTGTTTGCCTTCTAGGAACTCCAAGAACGCGCCGCCGCCGGTGGAGATGTAGCTGATTTTGTCGGCGATGCCAAATTTGGCGATGGCGGCCAGGGTGTCGCCGCCGCCGGCGATAGAGAAGGCGCGGCTTTCGGCGATGGCTTCGGCCATCATGCGCGTTCCTTCGGCGAAACGGTCAAACTCAAACACGCCCACCGGACCGTTCCACACAATCGTGCCGGCTTCGCGCAGCAGAGCGGCAAGCGAGGCGGCAGATTGCGGGCCGATGTCGAGAATCATATCGTCTGCGGCCACCTCGGCCACGGCTTTGGTTGCGGCGGCGGCATCGGCGGCAAAGGCTTTGGCGCACACCACGTCTTGCGGCATCGGCACGGCGCCGCCTTTGGCTGCCATTTTTTCGGCCACGGCGCGGGCTTCGGCTGCCAAGTCGGCTTCGGCCAAGGAGTTGCCGATAGGCTGCCCGGCGGCGAGCAGGAAGGTGTTAGCGATGCCGCCGCCCACGATCAGCTGGTCTACTTTATCGGCCAGGCTGTTGAGAATGGTGAGTTTGGTGGACACTTTGCTGCCGGCCACAATCGCCACCAGCGGGCGGGCGGGGTTTTTCAGTGCCTTGCCCAGCGCGTCCAATTCGGCGGCCAGCAAAATGCCGGCGCAGGCAACGGGTGCGGCTTCGGCCACGGCCACCAGCGAGGCTTCGGCGCGGTGCGCGGTGCCGAAGGCATCGTTCACATAAATATCACACAACGCAGCATAGGCCTGGCCGAGCTCGGCGTTGTTTTTCTTCTCGCCTTTGTTCACGCGCACGTTTTGCAGCATCACCACTTCGCCAGGCTGCGGGCGCGGCGGATTGTGCTGCCAATCGCTGCTCACGGGCACGCTAAGGCCGAGCAGGCTGCCCAAATGCGCGGCCACGGGCGCGAGGTCGTCTTCGGGCTTGAACTCGCCTTCGGTGGGTCGGCCGAGGTGGCTCATCAGGATAACGGCCGCGCCGTTTTCCAGGCAGTAACGTACGGAGGCGAGCGAAGCGCGGATGCGGGTGTCGTCGCCGATTTTGCCGTCTTTAATCGGCACGTTCAGGTCGGCACGGATCAGCACGGTTTTGCCGCGCACGTTTTGTTCGGTGAGCTTGAGGAAAGACATAGTTACCTTTTAGTTTCAGTTATTTGGTTGGAAAAATCGAGCGACTGCGCCAGCCGCGTAAAACGCCGCCATTATCTTATAAACGGTTGGGCGGTGCAAACGGGAAAAATGGTTTGGACCGCGCTAAAGTTTGCGTTTTCAGGTAGCCTTTCACAAATTCTCCCTTGTAAAAAAGCAGGCTGAAAAGCCTGCTTTATCTATACCCAATCGGGCGGTTCAACATTTATTCAACACTCAGCTTACCGCTGGGTTCAACGCGGTGCTGCTGTTTTTTCTCTTTGTGTTTGAGTACGGCGCGGTCGAGTTTGTCTACCAAGAGGTCGATGGCGGCATACATGTCTTTGTCGGTTTGATCGAGGTGCAGATCTTTGCCGGCCATATGCCAATCCACTTCTGCTTTCTGTACCAGTTTGTCCACCGACAGGGTAACGGTGGCGGAAATCACGTTGTCGCTGTGGCGGACGATGCGCTCGAGTTTACCGTTGATATAGCCTCTCAGAGCATCGGTCACTTCGATGTTGATTCCGTTGATTTTCAGGTTCATAGCTCACTCCTTTACAGGTGGGTTGGCTGCGCGCGGCAGCAAGCTAGGCTTTCTGCTTGCGTTGGTGCGCAGGCGGGAAATTGAGTTCTTCGCGGTATTTGGCCACGGTGCGCCTGGCGAGTATGATACCTTGCAGGGCGAGCCGGTCGGACATGGCTTGGTCGGAGAGCGGTTTGCGTTTGTCTTCGCCGGCAATCAGGCTCTCAATCAGGGCTTTCACTGCGTTGGCGCTGATGCCGTCGCCGTCTTCTTCGCTGCTGTAGGCGGCTGCCTGGCTGAAAAAATAGCGTAGCGGAAATACGCCTTGCGGGCAAGCCAAATATTTTTGGTTCACGGCGCGGGACACGGTACTCTCGGCCAGGCCGAGGTTGGCGGCGGTTTCTTTAATGGTGAGTGGCACGAGGCCGATGGCGCCGAAGGAGAAAAAATCGGCCTGACGTTCCAAAATGGTTTCGGCCAGCCGCAACACGGTGCTTTTGCGCTGCTCCAGCGAGCTTAGCAATACTTTAGCCTCATTGAGCTTTTGTTTCAACTCCGGCGCTTCGCTACCGTATTCGGCGAGCAGGTCGGAATATTCCTGATTGAGCTGCACCTGCGGCCAGGCCTGGCGGTACATGCCCACCATCCATTTGCCGGTTTCGGGATCGGGGCGGATCCACACGTCGGGATCGATGTATTCGGTGTGGCCGGAGCCGGAAAGGCCGTAGACGGGGAAGGGATTGAGGGAGGCGACGAGGGCTTGGGCGGCTTCGATGGTGGCGGCGCTGTATTGGGGGAATTTTTTGCGCACTTGCGGCGGCAGGCTGCTTTTGGCGATGTCGGGCAGGAAGTGTTTCACCAGCTGCACGGCGCAGAATACGGTGTCGTCCGGCTGCTGCCGCGCCAGCTGGAGCAATAATGATTCGCCCAAATCACGCGCGCCTACGCCGGGTGGGTCGAACTGCTGCAAATGGCGCAGGGCTTCGGCCATGTCTTCTTCATCGAGCATCCATTCCAGCGGAGAGTTTTCTACGATGTCGGTGAGGCTGTCGTTCAGGTAGCCTTGATCATCAAGGTAGTCGATGAGCAAATGCACGCGGGCGGCCTGGTCTTCGTCTAGCGGGTGTTCGCACACCTGCTCGTGCAACATGCGGCGAAAATCGGCTTCGTCGGCCACGGTTTCCCACACGTCGCTCTCTTCCATGCTGTTGGTTTTGCGGGTAACCGGTATGGCGGCGGAATAATGGGGTTCGGGCTCGCCGCTGTAGGCCGGATCGTGTTCCGGCCGTTCGAGTAGGGGGTTGTCGGCCAGCCAGCTTTCCACTTCTTCGGCCAATTCCAGCGACGACATATGCAAAATGCGCAATGATTGCTGCTGCTTCTGGTTGAGCTGCTGGGTTTGGCGCAGTTTGAGTTTGACGGATTGCTGGGTCATTTGAGGCTACCTGAAACCTTAGTAATCGAAGTTTTCGCCCAGATACACGGCACGTACTTCTTCGTTGCCCACCAATTCTTCGGGGCGGCCGCTGGCCAGCACGGCGCCGTTGTTGATGATATAGGCCCGGTCGCAGATGCGCAGGGTTTCGCGCACGTTGTGGTCGGTAATCAGCACGCCGATGCCGCGCTGTTTGAGGAAGTTGATGATGTTTTGAATGTCGATAACGGCAATCGGATCAACGCCGGCGAAGGGTTCGTCCAACAGGATGAAACGCGGGCTCATGGCCAGCACACGGGCAATTTCCACGCGGCGCCGTTCGCCGCCGGAGAGGGCGGGAGCGGGGCTTTGCCGCAAGTGGGTGATGTTCAGGTCGGCCAGCAGGTCGTTGAGGTGCGATTCGATGGTATGGCGGTCGGTTTCGTGCAATTGCAGGATGGCACGAATGTTTTCTTCTACCGTCATCTTGCGGAAAATCGAGGCTTCCTGCGGCAGATAGCCCAGGCCTAAGCGAGCACGCTGATACACGGTCATGTGGCGCAGCTCGTGCTCGTCCAGCCGGATGGTGCCGTGATCGGCAGCCACCAGGCCGACAATCATGTAAAAGCTGGTGGTTTTGCCCGCGCCGTTGGGGCCGAGCAGGCCAACTACTTCGCCGCTTTCGATATCGAGCGAGAAATCCTGCACCACTTGGCGCTGTTTGAAGCTTTTGCGCAGCTGTTTAACGCTGAGGCGGCTGTGCGGTGTGGTCATGGTTTGGTTTTCCCTTGTGTTTGTTGGGTATCACGGGCAGCGCTGAGGCTACCTGAAAAATAGGGCTGCCATACGCGGGTTCAATGTGCGGCAGGGTTTTGCAGCTGCATTATTTGGTCGCGCCGCACCTGTAACACGCCCGGTACGCGCTCCAAGCGGCGCACGGTCTGAAGCAGCGGCTCCGAGCCGACGGCGGGGTCGTATAACACAATCAGCACGCGGTTGGCAGCTTGCTGTTCCGGCTGGGCGCCGGACATGCTTGGTGCGGCAGTGGTGGCAGGCTGCGGGGCGGTGCAGGCGGTAAGCATGGCCAAGCAGGCGAGGAGGAGGGCGCGGATATTCATGGTTGCTTGGTTTTCAGTTTCAGGTAGCCTGTGCGGCGTGGGGCTACCTGAACATCCTGTTCAGCGCAGAAAAAGGTGTTTTATTTTTTCAGGTAGCCTCAAATTCGGGCTGCCTGAAACTGTTTAAGACTACCTGAAACCGGTATTACAGGCTTTCAGATAGCCTGTTTCCTGATCTTGGCTTTGCCCTGCGTGAGACGGAAGCTGTCGTCGATCAGTTGGCGGATCAGCGCGTCGTCGGCCTGTTCCAATTCGATGCTCAGCCAGTGTTCTTTGCTCATGTGGTAGGCGGGCAGGATGCCGGCTTGGGCGCGCATGGCGCCAATGTGTTCGGGGCGGCATTTCACATTGAGTAGGGGCACGGTACGGCCGGGGGTGCGCCCGAGTTTTTCCGCCGGCACGGGCAGGTACACGCCAAACCATTTGCGGCTGCCGCTGTGGCGGAATACGGCGTATTCGGGGAAGCGGGAAAAGGGATGGTCGGGCACGGCACGATAGCGTTCGGCCATCTCGGCAAACAGGGTTTCGGCCTTCATCCCACCTCCGTTATTTCTGCTGCGGCTGGATGGTGATGCTCACGCGGCCTTTGTTGGCGTTACTGCGGCTGCCGCCCAGCACGGTATAAACTTCGGTACGGGTGTTGTAGGTAATGGTGTCGCCGCTGGCTCGGTCGCCGCCGCGTTCGAGTTTGGCGCCGCCGCTGAGTTTCACGATGCCGGTGGCGGATTGGTATTCCACGCGGGCGGCCTGGCCTTTCACGGTGCCTTGGCGGTCGAGCTGCTGGCCGAAGTGTACGGGGCTGCCGGAGGCGGTCATGGTTTGCGCGCCGTCGGTGGCTTTCACCACGCGCACCTTGGCGGCGCGGATATACATGGTGCCCTGCTGGATAACCACGTTGCCGGAAAATTCGGTGTTGCGGTTGCCCTGGTCGAGCGAGCCTTGGTCGGCTTCGATTTGGATGGGCTGGTTGCGGTCGGAGGTGAGCGCAGAAGCCGCGGCGGGCAGCAGCAAAGCAGCAGCAAGAAGGAGGGCGCGGGCGGGTTTAATGTTGTTGTTTGGGGTCATAAATCACGGCCTTAATGCGGGAGGAGAGGTTGAGCAATCCTTGTTTGTGGTTGTAGGTCATGCCTTGGGCGGTGCCGTGGGAGGCGCCGTATTGATAGTTCACCAAATCTTGGGTGTGGGCGGTTTGGGTTTGGGTGTTGACGGTGAGGCTGTTGGTTTCGAGGCGGCCGGCGGGCTGGCCGTTCATGGCGGGTTTGTCGAACACCACGTTTTTCTCGAACACCACTTGGTTTTCACTGCCGATATAGTGCGCCTGATCGGCGCTGATGCGGTACACCATCTGCCCGCCTTGCGAAAACATCACGTTGGGCTTGGCTAGGTAGCCATCTTGGCGGTTGGGGAACTGCCAGGCGTGGGTGGCGGTGAGCTGTTGGGTCAGGCTGCCGTCGGCGGCGAAGCGGCGGCCTCGGATGCCGAAAATCTGGTATTGCGGCTCGTGCGGGTCGAGCGGGGTATCTGCGGTTTCGAGTTGGCTGATGCGGTCGAGCCAGAAGCTCACGCCGCCGAGCGCGAGTGCCAACACCAGCGGAAACCACCAGCCGCCGAATCGTTTAATCATTCTGTGTATTGCTCCCAAGCGGTTTTCAGGTAGCCTTTGGCCTGCATGATGACTTCGCACAATTCGCGCACGGCACCGGCGCCGGCCGGGCGGCGGGTGATGTAGGCGGCGTGCTGCAAAACCCATTCGTGCGCCTCGGGCACGGCGGCGGGCAGGCCGCAGCGCACCATTACGGGCAAATCCACCACGTCGTCGCCGATGTAGGCGCATTCGTGTTCGGCCACGCCGGCGGCTTCGCGCAATTCGGCGTAGGCCGCGTGTTTGTCGCTGATGCCTTTGAAGTAGTGATGGATGCCGAGCTGTTTGGCGCGCACGGCCACAGAAGGGGCATCGCGGCCGGTGATGATGGCGGTTTGTACGCCGCATTGGTGCAGCATTTTGATGCCGTGCCCGTCGAGCGTGTGGAAAGACTTGATTTCTTCGCCGTTGTCGCGGATGAAGATGCGGCCGTCGGTGAGCACGCCGTCCACATCCATAATCAGTAGTTTGATTTCGGCGGCACGGCGGCGCAGGTATTCGGGCAGTTCAGGCAGAATAGGGCTCATGCGGCAGTCTCAATTTCGAATTAGACCAATGATAACATGCTCTAGCACGGGCACAAACCCGTTCGGCACGGTTTTTGCTTGGCGGGGCAGGGGAGAGGCTACCTGAAAACGTAAAACAGTTTTCAGGTAGCCTCTCCGGGTTTACATTTTGCCTGTGCGGTTTGTTTCGATGGCAAGTTTTGCGCCTCATCAAAGCTCGCGCTTTAGCCTCGCAGAAACCACTAGCCTTGGCTTAGCCAAGACATCGTTTAAGCTCTTGGAACTGCGCTTTCAGGTAGCCTTATATATCGCGCCGTCGGGGGGCTAGTCCTGACGGTATCTTTGCCAAACAGGCATTATTTTCACAATAAGGCCGGACTAGCTCTCTCTGATCAAGCTAACTCAAGGGAGCTTTTTTCATGTCTTATCAACTTCCAACCTATCCTAATATCACCGCCTACTTAGGCCAGCAATCAGGCGATCTTTCTCATTCTTAAATTGCATTTATCCTACTTTCCTATTGCAAGTTTTTTATACATATTGACTGCTTTTGTTGTTTCTCAGTATAAGCGAAACCAAGCCGCTTACTTTTGCAACAGGCAGCCACATTTCAAGTTGCCTCGGGGAAATTAAAGAAAATAACAAGGAGCAGCTCATGAACCCGATGTATATCACCTTCGGCATCTATTTGGTTGCCGTTCTGTTAATCGGCCTCGCGGCCTATTTCTCCACCCGCAATTTCGACGACTATATCCTCGGCGGCCGTAGCTTGGGCCCGTTTGTTACCGCCATGTCGGCAGGGGCTTCGGATATGTCCGGCTGGCTGCTGATGGGCCTGCCTGGTGCAGTGTATTTGAGCGGCCTGAGCAAATCTTGGATTGCCATCGGCCTGATTATCGGCGCGTATCTCAACTGGCTCTTGGTGGCCGGGCGGCTGCGCGTGTACACCGAATACAACAATAACGCGCTCACCCTGCCTGATTATTTCCACCACCGTTTCGGTGCGCAGGGGCAGGCGATGAAAGTAATCTCTGCGTTCATCATTCTGTTTTTCTTCACTATTTACTGCGCCAGCGGCATTGTAGCCGGTGCACGCCTGTTCCAAAGCCTGTTTACCGACATGAGCTACACCAGCGCCATGTGGCTGGGCGTGGGCGCCACCATTGCCTACACCTTCATCGGCGGCTTCTTGGCGGTAAGCTGGACAGACACCGTGCAGGCCACGCTGATGATTTTCGCCCTCATCCTCACGCCGGTGATGGTGTATTTGGGCGCGGGCGGCGCAGATGAGGTTTCCGCCATCATTCAAGCCGCTGCTGCTACCAGCGGTAAGGAGTACGGCAGCCTGCTGCACGGCACAACTTTCATCGGCATCATTTCCACCGCCGCCTGGGGCTTGGGCTACTTCGGCCAGCCGCACATTCTGGCACGTTTCATGGCCGCCGAAAGCGTGAAATCGCTGGTGGGCGCGCGTCGTATCGGCATGACTTGGATGATTTTGTGCTTGGGCGGTGCAGTGGCCGTGGGCTATTACGGTATTGCCTACTTTGGCGCTCATCCCGAGCAAGCTGCTGCCATGCAGGGCAACCATGAACGCGTGTTCATCGCCTTGTCCACCCTGCTGTTTAACCCGTGGATTGCCGGCGTGATTTTGAGCGCGATTCTGGCTGCCGTGATGTCTACTTTGTCTTGCCAGCTTTTGGTGTGCTCCAGCGCCATCACTGAAGACTTCTATAAAGGCTTCCTGCGCCCGAACGCGCCGCAGAAAGAATTGGTGTGGATTGGCCGCATCATGGTGCTGGCCGTGGCCGTTATCGCCATCCTGATTGCCGCAGACCCCGAAAGCAAAGTGCTGCAACTGGTGGAATTTGCCTGGGCAGGCTTTGGCGCGGCATTCGGCCCCATCGTTATCCTTTCCCTGTTCTGGAAACGCATGACCGCCAACGGCGCATTGGCAGGCATGATTGCCGGCGCTGTGGTGGTGGTGTTGTGGGTGCAGGTGGTGAATCCTGCGCTGGACAACGCCGGCATGGCTACGCTGTATGAAATCATCCCCGGCTTCATCGCCTGCGGCCTGACTGCCGTAGCTGTATCGCTGGTTGGCAAAGCACCTTCCGAGGAAATCTGCCAACGCTTCGAAAAAGCCGATGCGGATTACCGCGCCGCAAAATAAAGGGCGGCAAAAGGCTACCTGAAAAGTTTTCAGGTAGCCTTCAAACTGCCCGTATCAAAAGGCTTCAGGCTAGCTGAAACCGATCCCGGCCTTTTCAGGTAGCCCTTAACCGATTAACCAACCGCCTCTCCTGCCAAACATTCTTTCACATTATCCGCAGTTTGGTTTATGATGCCGTTTTACCGATGTTCAAACCAAGCAGCTATTCATAACGAAACAGAGGCTACCTGAAAAGCGGTTTATCGGGCAGCCCCGCCAACCACGGAGACCAACCATGTTCCAGTTTGCCCACCCCCAACAAACCAGCCTGCGCCAAGCCGTTACCGATGCCTACCGCCGCGACGAAGTTGAAGCCGTGCAGGATATGCTCGAACGCGCCCAGATGAGCCAAGACGAGCGTACCGCCGCCGACCGGCTCGCCCGCCGGCTGGTGAAGCAGGTGCGTGAAGAGCGGCGCCGCGCCAGTGGGGTGGACGCATTGATGCACGAGTTCTCCCTTTCCAGCGAAGAAGGCATCGCCCTGATGTGTTTGGCCGAAGCCCTGCTGCGTATTCCCGATAAAGCCACCCGCAACAAACTCATCCACGACAAAATCTCTGGCGGCGACTGGAAAAGCCACCTCGGCAACAGCCCCTCTCTATTTGTAAATGCTGCCGCCTGGGGCCTGCTGGTAACCGGCAAGCTCGCTGCTGCTCCCAGCGGCCAGAGCCTCGGCAATGCGCTCACCCGCATCGTGAGCAAAGGCGGCGAGCCGCTCATCCTCAAAGGCGTAGACTACGCCATGCGCATGCTCGGCAAACAGTTCGTTACCGGCCAAACCATCGAAGAAGCCCTGAAAAACGGCAAGGAACGCGAAAAACTCGGCTATCTCTATTCCTTCGATATGCTCGGCGAAGCCGCTATGACCGAAGCCGATGCCGAACGCTATTATCAAGACTACGTCAACGCCATCCACGCCATCGGCCAAGATGCCGCCGGCAAAGGCATTTATGAAGGCAACGGCATTTCCGTCAAACTCTCCGCCATCCACCCGCGCTATTCCCGCGCCCAACACGGCCGCGTGATGGGCGAGCTGCTGCCGCGCCTGAAAGAATTGTTCCTGCTCGGCAAAAAATACGATATCGGCATCAACATCGACGCCGAAGAAGCCAACCGCCTCGAACTCTCGCTCGATTTGATGGAAGCCCTGGTTTCCGACCCCGACCTGGCCGGCTACCACGGCATCGGCTTCGTGGTGCAGGCTTATCAGAAACGCTGCCCCTTCGTAATCGACTATTTAATCGACCTCGCCCGCCGCAACAATCAGAAGCTGATGATCCGCCTGGTGAAAGGCGCGTATTGGGACAGTGAAATCAAATGGGCGCAAGTGGACGGCTTGGACGGCTACCCCACCTACACCCGCAAAGTCCACACCGACATTTCCTACCTGGCCTGCGCGCGCAAACTGCTCGACGCGCAAGACGCCGTATTCCCGCAATTCGCCACCCACAACGCCTACACCCTGGCCGCGATTTACCAAATGGGCAAAAGCAAACAGTTCGAACACCAATGCCTGCACGGCATGGGCGAAACCCTGTACGACCAAGTGGTCGGCCCGCAGAACTTGGGGCGGCACGTGCGCGTGTATGCGCCGGTGGGCACGCACGAAACCCTGCTGGCCTACTTGGTGCGCCGCCTGCTGGAAAACGGCGCGAACACCTCGTTTGTCAACCAGATTGTGGATGAAAACATCAGCATCGACACCCTCATCCGCAGCCCCTTCGACACCATCGCCGAACAAGGCATCCACCCCAACACCAGCCTGCCGCTGCCGCGCAATCTGTATGGCGGAGAACGCCTCAATTCGCAAGGCCTCGACCTGAGCAACGAAAACACGCTGCAGGAACTGCAGGCCGCCATGAACGCCGCAGCCGCCACGCCGGTGCAGGCCGTGCCGCTTTTGGCCGTGTCCGCCCCGACCCAGGCCGCGCATGAAGTGCGCAACCCGGCCGACCACAGCGAAGTGGTGGGCAGCGCCGCCTTCGTAGAAGCTTCTGCCGTGCCGGAAATCATCGCCGCCGCCAAAGCCGCCGAAAGCAGCTGGGCTGCCGTTTCTGCCGCCGAACGCGCCAATATGCTGCGCCGCCTGGCCGACCTGATGGAAGCGCACATGCCCGAGCTGATGGCCTTGGCCGTGCGCGAAGCCGGCAAAACGCTGAACAACGCCATCGCCGAAGTGCGCGAAGCCGTGGATTTCTGCCGCTACTACGCCGACGAAGCCGAACACACGCTACCTGAAAACAGCCAGGGCGTGGGCACCATCGTTACCATCAGCCCGTGGAACTTCCCGCTGGCCATCTTCACCGGCGAAGTGGTGGCCGCATTGGCCGCAGGCAACACCGTGGTGGCCAAACCCGCCGAACAAACCAGCCTGATCGCCTACCGCGCCGTGCAGCTGATGCACGAAGCCGGTATTCCGCGCAACGTGCTGCAGCTCGTGCTCGGCGCGGGCGACGTGGGCGCCGCCCTCACGCAGGACGAACGCATCAACGGCGTGGTGTTCACCGGCTCCACCGAAGTGGCCCGCCTCATCAACCAATCGCTCGCCCGCCGCAGCGGCCAGCCCGTGCTGATTGCCGGAACCGGCGGCCAAAACGCCATGATTGTGGACAGCACCGCGCTGGCCGAGCAAGTGTGCGCCGACGTGCTCGCCTCCGCCTTCGACAGCGCCGGCCAGCGCTGCTCCGCCCTACGTATCTTGTGCGTGCAGGAAGACGTGGCCGATCACATGGTGAACATGATTCGCGGCGCGATGAACGAATTGCGCGTGGGCAACCCCGCCGAACTGAGTACCGACATCGGCCCGGTTATCGACGCCGAAGCGCAGGCCAATCTGCAAAGCCACATCGACCGCATGAAAGGCATTGCCAAATCCAGCCACCAAATCAGGCTACCTGAAAATGCCGATAACGCCACCTTCATCGCGCCCACCTTGTTTGAGTTGAACAATTTGAACGATTTGCAGTGCGAAGTGTTCGGCCCGATCCTGCACGTTATCCGCTACCGTGCCGACGAGCTCGACCAGCTCATCGACCAAATCAACGCCAAAGGCTACGCCCTCACCGGCGGCATCCACAGCCGCATCGACGGCACGGTGGAACACATCCGCCGCCGCATCGAAGCAGGCAACCTTTATGTGAACCGCAACATCGTCGGCGCCGTGGTGGGCGTGCAGCCCTTCGGCGGCCACGGTCTCTCCGGCACCGGCCCTAAAGCTAGCGGCCCCTTCTACCTGCAACGCCTCAGCCGCCTCGACAGCTGGCGCACGCCCCCGCTCACCCGCAGCGGCCAGGCCGACGAAGACGCGCTCAACCGCCTGCAAACCCTGCTGCAAAGCCTACCGCTCACCCAAGAGCAGAAGCTGGACTTGGCCGGCAGCCTCGGTCGCGCCCGCGTACACACCCTGCGCCAAGCCGAGCAAGTGTTGCGCGGCCCCACCGGCGAACACAACGTGTTGAGCTGGCAGGCGCCCAAACGCGTATGGCTCTACGGTGGCAGCCTGCCGCAAGCCTTCGCTGCCTGGATTGAGCTCGCCGGCTCCGGCATCACCGCCCTCGTGTCCGACCAGCATCTATTGGCCGCCTACGCCGAACAGGCTCCCGACCTGCTGGAAACCTCAGCCACTCCCGCTTCCGCCGGCATCAGCCACGTGGTTGCCCTGGAAGAATTGCCGGTGGAACTCAAACAGACACTAGCCGGCAGCGACGGCGCACTGGTGCGCATCATCAACGCCCAACACGGCGTGGACGTGCTGCAGCTGTTTGAAGAAACCTCCTGCAGCATCAACACCACCGCCGCCGGCGGTAACGCCCACCTGATGGCCGCAGGCGATTAAACCAGCGCTTATAGAGGCAATGAAAAGGCTACCTGAAAGTTTCAGGTAGCCTTTATTACTGTTCAAATGAGAATGGAGCAAGGCGGCGAGCCTCGGACAGTGCCGTTAGAACGGCCGGGCAAACCAATGCAGTAGCATTCTTTTTGCATTCAATATATTGAAAATATCAAATGCTTTGCTCGATATTAAGTATCCGGCCTATCGTGTGCGTAGATAAGAAAAAGGCTACCTGAAACTTTTAGCTTCGCAGAAACTGTGCTGCACTGTGTTTTAACTGCGTGGAAGCTGCGTTTTTAGGTAGCCTTCCTTTGCGCTATGCGCCAACTCAATCCTGCCGCCGCTTTTCCCACAGCTTCATCAGCGGCAACACCACCGCGCAGGCAACCGCGCCCACGGCGAGGCCGATGAGCAGGGAGGAGAGCATACCGGCGAGGCCGCCGTCCCAGTGGTGTTCGAGCAGCCAATGGTGCAGCGCGCCCCAGTTGTGGGCGAAGATGCCGCCGCCCACGAGGAACATGGCCAGCGTGCCGATGATGCTGACGCCGCGCATAAACCACGGCATAAACAAAATAATGGCTTTACCGGCGGTGGCGGTGGCCGGGCGGCGCATCAGGGCGAGGCCGAAATCGTCGGCCTTCACAATCACCGCCACGATGCCGTACACAAATATGGTGAGCCCGATGCCGACCAAGATCAGGCTGACGATTTGGGTGGTGAGCGAAGAGCCGGCCACCACACCCAGGGCGATGATGACGATTTCGGCGGAGAGGATGAAGTCGGTGCGGATAGCGCCTTTGATTTTGGCGTTTTCGTCGATCAATTCGTCGGGCACGCTGCGGGCGCTGCTGTCGCGGCGGTGCATCAGCTTGTGCAGCAGTTTTTCCACGCCTTCGAAACACAAATAGCCGCCGCCGAACATTAAAAGCGGCGTAATCAGCGCGGGCGCGAACACGGAAAGCAGCAGGGCGGCGGGAATCAGAATCAGCTTGTTCAGCAGCGAGCCTTTGGCCACCGCCCACACGGTGGGCAGCTCGCGGTCGGCGCGCACGCCGGTTACCTGGTTGGCATTGAGCGCTAAATCGTCGCCCACCACGCCGGCGGTTTTTTTGGCGGCCACTTTGGTCATCAAGGCCACGTCGTCGAGCACGGAGGCGATGTCGTCGAGCAGGGTGAGGAGGGAGGAGAAAACCATATAGAAGTATCTTTGGGAAGAATGCTGCGGCATTATACGGGCGTGCCCGTGCCAAAGGCTACCTGAAAGGCATCAATCATGATTTCAGGTAGCCTGCCCAAAACAGATTGCAACAAACATGGGATGGCCGGGTTGGCTACCCGCCCGCAGCCATATAGCCAACCAACTGAACTTTCGCTATCGCGTTGGTTTGCCTTGCCGTACTTCTGTACTGCCTGCGGCTTACCGCCTGGTATCGAAAGTCAATTTGGCCTGCTATAACAAAGGCTACCTGAAAAATGGGAAATCCGGTTTCAGGTAGCCTTTATCGTGCGGGTTTATTCGGGCTTGGTTTTCACCGCCATCAGCGTGTGCAGGCGGCGGTTGTCGGCGCGGGCCACGGTGAATTGCAAGGGGCCGATAACGGCTTTTTCGCCGCGCACGGGCAAATGGCCGAGCTCTTTAATCACCAACCCGCCGATGGTGTCCACTTCTTCGTCGCTGTAGTCCGTGCCGAAAAATTCGTTCACGTCTTCGATTTCGGTAACGGCGTTGATGCGCCAGCGGTCGGGGGAAACGGCGAAGATATTGTCCGCGCTGTCGTCTTCGTCGAATTCGTCTTCGATGTCACCCAAAATCTGCTCGATTACGTCTTCCAGTGTTACCAGGCCGCTGATGCTGCCGTATTCGTCCACCACCACGGCCAGGTGGTTGTGCATATCGCGAAACTCTTTAAGCAACACGTTCAACGGCTTGCCCTCGGGCACAAACACGGCCGGGCGCAGCACGTTTTCAAGCTTGAACTGTTCGGGATTAAGGGTGTATTTGAGCAGGTCTTTGGCGTGCAGGATGCCGAGCACGTTGTCTTTGTCGTCGGCAATCACGGGGAAGCGGGAATGGGTAGTGCCCACCACATAGGCGATGATGCGGCTGATGCTGTCGCCGGCCTTCACCACGTCCATTTGGGCGCGGCTGATCATGGCGTCGCGCACTTCCAGCCCACGGAAATCAATGATTTTTTCCAGCCATTGCTGGGTGTCTTCATCGAAGATTTTCTGTTCGCGCGCTTGGCGCAGCAGGGCGAGTATGTCTTCGGGGGAATCGGGGCTGTCGCCGGCGAGGCGGCCGAACAGCCGTTCAAAAAATCCGGGCTTGGCCGGGTGATCGTCCATTTCAGTCTGCATCCTGTGCGTAGGGGTTGGGGTATCCTAACTGATTCATCAGGCGGATTTCAAGTGCTTCCATGGCTTCGGCTTCATCGGGCTCGATGTGGTCGTACCCCATCAGGTGCAGCACGCCGTGCAGGGTAAGGTGGGCGAAGTGTGCTTCTAAGGTTTTGCCTTGTTCGGCAGCCTCGCGCGCCACCACTTGCGGGCAGATGACTAGGTCGCCGCGCAAAACGGGCAGGCTACCTGAAAGCCCGGCCAAAGCGGCCTGCTCGCCTTCATCCAGTGCAAAGCTGAGCACGTTGGTGGCGTAGTCTTTTTGGCGGTAGTCGCGGTTGTAGGCGCGGGCGGTTTCTTCATCGAGCAGCAGCAGGCCGATTTCGGCACGGCGGTAGCGCGATTTCACGGCCTGCCATGCCCAGCGGCGGAATTGCGTCTCGCCCGGGCTGCCGGGCAGCTGGGCTTGGTCGGCAAAATACAGTTGCAGGCGTTGGCGCAACAGGGCGGGAAAGGGGTAACGTTTGGCGGTTTTCATGGGTTGGAGTGGGAAAGAAAACAGGCGCTATTATAGCGGGAAAGGCTACCTGAAAACCCGGAAATGCGTTTTTCAGGTAGCCTCTATTTTATGCCAAAATCACACGCTAACATTCCGATGTTGCCGTTTCCGCTACCCGCTTCAATTCGGCCGCCAGCTTACTTTTCTCTCCCTTACTCAAGCCTGCCACCGCCAGCAGCTTTCTATCCAGCGCCACCGGCACGCCGCCGCCATTAGGCACGAAAGCCAGCAGGTAGTGCTGCCCGCTGGGGGTTTGAAACGTCCAAGCACGGTTTTCCTGTTTGCCGAAGCTGAGGCCGATTTTGTGGGTTTTGCCATCGATTTCGGCTTGATATACCGCGTCTTTACCCGCATTGCCGGTACTCAGGCAGGGCACGGCGGCCAGCTGCCAAGGCTGGGCTTCGGGTCGGTTGATGGCGGCCAAAATCCGGCGGTAGCGCGGCACGCGCACCAGCGCGACATAAAACGCGGCGCCAATCATCAACAGCCCTAGCCCGCCAAACAACAACACACCCATGCTGCGGTTACCCACTTTCTCCACCGCCACATCCAGCGTCAGGCGTGATGGATCATTAGCGTCGGCCACTGCACGGGCGTAAATATCGCCACCAGTGCCAAAAAAGCTAAAGGATTTTTTCACCGTATGATCGCGGTATGTGATGGTAGTTTTGCAGCTGGTGAAGATGGATTTGCGAGTGCTGCATTCACCATCGATCCGCGCGTTTACCGGCACGGCGTGTTGGCCGATTTGGTAGTCTTGATAGATTTCGGCAGCAACATGACTCTGCCACGCAACGAATATCGCGCCCACCGGCAGCATCAACAACAGCGCCACCAAAGCCATCATAATCGGCCGATGCGGCCCGATGCCGCGCATTTTAAAGGGCTTAACCGGCATGGAAAAAGGCAGAATGTGCATAAATGGTTCTCCTCGAGAAATAAATGGCACTATAGCTGAAGCAGATTTCCCCATACAAGGTGGTTAAAGCTGTATGACAGAAATATTTAAGCTATACTGAAATACTTATTTCTTCCTACTGCGTTGGCTCGCCTTGCCCGTACTAGCTGTACTGTCTGCGGTTCGCTGCCTGGTATGAAGAAATAATTATTTCAGCTATATATTAATTTTTAGGTAGCCTTTAAACAGGAAGCGTGATGCGCAAAGGCTACCTGAAAATCACAAAACACGCAGATAGTCTATCGACATAGCAACGCCCATCGATCACACAAAAAAGCTGCCGGGATACCAGCAGCTTTTGCGTTGCAATCAAGCAAAGCAATCAATACATGCCTTCACGCTCTTCACGGGTAGAGATATAGATGTTTTTCACTTGAGTGTAGGCTTCGAGCATCATTTTGTGGGTTTCGCGGCCGATGCCGGAAGTTTTGTAGCCGCCGAAGGGAGCGCCGGCAGGCAGACGGTTGTAGCAGTTCACCCACACGCGGCCGGTTTCCAGGGCGCGGGATACGCGCAGGGCGCGGTTGATATCGCGCGTCCACACACCGCCGCCGAGGCCGTATTCGCTGTCGTTGGCCAGCTGGATAACTTCTTCTTCGGTTTTGAATTTAATCACGGTAGCCACCGGGCCGAAGATTTCTTCTTGGGCGATACGGCTGTTGTTGCTGTCGGCAGCAATCAGGGTGGGCTCAACAAATTCGCCTTTGCCCAATTCGCCTTCCACTTTTTTACCACCGGTGATGATGCGGCAGCCTTCCTGCTCGCCGATCTTCACATACTTGAGGATGGTATCAAGCTGGCCGGCGTTTACTTGCGCGCCCATTTGGGTGTCGTCTTCCCAAGGCAGGCCGACTTTCACTTTTTTAAACTCTTCGGCCAAGGCGGCTACGAATTTGTCGTAAATGCCTTCCTGCACGAAGATGCGCGAACCGGCACAGCATACTTGGCCTTGGTTGAACAAAATGCCTTTTTGCGCGCCTTCCAAGGCTTTGTCGAAAGGCATGTCGTCGAAGAAGATGTTGGCGGATTTGCCGCCCAATTCCAGGGTGGACGGAATCAGCAGCTCGGCAGCGGCGATGCCCACGCGGCGGCCCACTTCGGTAGAGCCGGTGAAGGCGAGCTTGTTGAAGCCTTTGTGGTGCAGCATGTATTCGCCGGATTTGCTGCCTTTGCCGGTAATCACGTTGAGCACGCCTTTGGGCAGCAGGTGGTTGATTTTTTGGGCGAAAGACAGCAGGCTCAGTGAGGTGTTGGAAGAGGGGTGGATCACGATGGTGCAGCCTGCGGCCAGCGCGGGAGCAATTTTCCAGGCGGCCATGAGGAAGGGGAAGTTCCACGGAATGATTTGGCCAACTACGCCGATGGGCTCGCGCAATACGATGGAGAGATCTTCTTCATCCAGTTGGTTGGCGCTACCTTCTTCGCCGCGAATTACGCTGGCGAAATAGCGGAAGTGGTCGGAGGCCAGCGGGATGTCGGCGGCGCGGGTTTCGCGGATGGGTTTGCCGTTATCGAGCGTTTCCTGCAGGGCGAAGAGTTCGGCATTCTCATCAATCACATCGGCGATTCGATTCAGAATAGCAGCGCGCTCGGCGGCGGTGGTTTTGCGCCAGGTTTTAAACGCAGCCTGTGCAGCAGCCACAGCGGCATCCACGTCGGCATCGGTGGCGTCGGTGAATTTAGCCAAGAGCTCGCCGTTGGCGGGGTTGTGCGATTCCAGCAGATTGCCGGGCTTTGTCCACTCGCCATTGATGAGCAGACCGTATTCGCGGTCGAAAACGTTCAGATTTTTAGCCATTTCGTTGGTTCTCCTAAACAATAGTATGGGGCTGGCCGCCCCATTTCCGATAACATAGACAGCATCCTGTGATGCTGTGCGTGCAGCATATTCTTTTTTTTTAAGCCTTTCAAGGATACATCTTGCCAAAGTAGGTTTGTTTACAGATTAAAGGCTACCTGAAAGTGCAGCTTCAACGAGGTTAAAACCGTCACTTGCTACCACTTTCAACGCAGGGTTTGCATCGGTTGCCGTCTGGGATGAAAATCGCGGTATAATAAAGGTATAACAAGCCTGCTGCCAAGGCAGTGAGTAGGCGAACACATCAGGTTGGAACCAGTTTTTTGTTGCCGCAGAAGCGGAGGAGGATAAACAATGCAAACGATTAGAAAAATTGATGCTGCAGCCCTACGTGCGTTCACCGAGGCCGCCTTTAAGGCTTACGGCTTCGTGCCGGAAGAAGCGGCGCAGATTACCGATGTGCTGGTAGCCGCCGACCTCTGCGGTGTGGACACACATGGTTCACAACGGCTGGAAATGTACCGTCAGCACATCAATGGTGGCTTCGTACACATTGGCGCCAAACCGGAAACTGTGTTTGAAACGCCCGTATCGGCAGTAGTGGACGGCCACGCTGCAATGGGGCAGCTTGTGTCGCGCTATGCCATGCTGCTGGCCATCGATAAAGCCAAACAAAGCGGCATCGGCATGGTGTCGGTGCGCAATTCCAACCACTACGGCATCGCCGCCTACTACAGCAGCATGGCTGCCAGCCAAGGCCTGGTGGGCATTTCCATGACCAATTCCTTCCCCATTGTAGTGCCCACCTACGGACGCACCCCGATGATGGGCACCAACCCCATCGCCGTGGCCATTCCCGCCAGCCCGACCGATTTCAGCCTCGATGCCGCCACCTCCGTGGTTGCCTTCGGCAAGCCCGAGGTATACCTCAAAAAAGGCCTAACCGCCCCACTGGGCTGGGCGATTAACAGCCAGGGCGTAGACGAGACCGACCCGCAGATTATTGTGGAATGTGTGCGCCAAGGGCTGGGCGGCGGCATGTATCCCTTGGGCGGCAGCAGCGAGCTGTTCGGCAGCCACAAAGGCTACGGCTATGCCGTGCTGGTGGAATTCTTCTCCGCCTGCCTCTCGCAAGGCACCACGTCCAACCACACCATGAAAAACGGCCATGCCGGCATCTGCCACTATTTCGCTGCCTTCAATCCGGAAATCTTCGGTGATGCCCAAGCCATCCGCAGCGATTTCAGCGCCTACCTGCAAGAGCTGCGCGAATCGGCAAAAGCCGCTGGCCAAGAGCGGATTTACATCCACGGCGAAAAAGAAGCCGAATGCTGCCGCGAACGCAAACAAAGCGGCATCCCCATCCTGCCCAAAACGCTGGATGAAATGCGCCGCTTGGCCGAGGAACTCGGGCTGCCGTTTGAGTGGTAGGGCTTGGATACGGCAGTGATAAGGCTACCTGAAAAACTTTCAGGTAGCCTTTTAGCGTTTGCCTGACTAAGGCCGGTTGGCCAAATCTTTTTCAATCTTATCCAGCAGCGCAGAGCAGCAGGCGGTGAGGATGCGGCGGGTTTCGTTGAAGTTGCCGGTATACCACGGGTCAGGAACGTGGCTGTAACCGCTATCGGGCAGAAGGTCGGTTATCTTGAATATTTTGCCGGGGTGGCGGCCGAAGCGTTGTTCCAGTTCGGCTAGGTTGTCGTCGTCCATGGCCAGCAGGTAGTCGAAACCGGCCAAATCCTGCGCACGCACGCGGCGGCTCACAAAGCCGCTGCTGTCGATACCTTCGTCGGAGAGGACTTCCAGGCTGCCGCAATGCATGCCTTCGCCGTCGTGCCAGCCGGATGTGCCCGCACTGGCGGTGTGCACCGGCAGGCCGCGGGCGGCCGCCATGCTGCGGCAGAGATATTCGGCCATCGGCGAGCGGCAAATGTTGCCCAAGCAAACGAACAAAACCTTAACGGGGCGTTCCATAAGGCTACCTGAAAATCAAATGGCGGCAATAAACAAAGCCACGATGCACAGCAGGTTCACACCGAACATGGCCGAGCGCAGCGTGGCTTTATCGTTGATGTAGCAATAGATAAAGGCGATGCGGCTGGCCACGAAGAGCAGCGCCCAGAAATTGATGGTGAACTGGGCGGCGTTGCCGGTGGCGTGGGCGATGATCACGGCGGCGGCAAACGGAGGGAAGATTTCGTAGCTGTTTTGCTGTGCCGCATCGGCGCGCGCGGCCTTGCCTTGGGCGCGGGCCAGGAAGGCGCGCGGGTTGTGGTTGTCGGTCGGGGAAAATCCGGCGCGGTATTTGGCATAGGCGGCGCAGAAAATGGGCAGGAAAATGGCGAAGAAGATGCACCAGTAGGCTAAGGTCATGATGTGTTTGCTCTTAAATATAGCTAAAGCGCTTATTTCCCCTGCCTGTACTGCCTGCGGCTCGTCGCTCGGTATGAGAAAATCATTGCTTCAGCCGTAATTGGTTGGAAAGATTGGTTTTGTGATAGGCAGGATTATACACTGGAGAAGAATAGACAGGCTGTTTCAGGCAGTATGCCACGGAATCGGTTGCTGCAATGATTGCAGGCTACCTGAAACTTAAGCTGCGCAGAAACTGCGCGGTGTTTTGACTGCAGTGAAGTTTCGCTTTCAGGTAGCCTGAAAAGTGTGTGTGATTAAGTCGGGCTGGTTTTCGCGCTTGGAGGCCGTCTGAAAAGGAGGTTAGCGATAACTGATGACTATCCTTGAGCTTGCCGGATTTTCAGGTAGCCTCTTTATCATACATTTCCTGCAACACCTCCGTCAGCCAGTCGAATACCTTTAACACGCGCCCGGAAGTTACTGTACGTTGCGGGCGGTAGATGTAGAGTTGCCATGGGCGGCGCGGGATGTCGGGAAAGAGTTCCACCAGTTCGCCGTTTTGCAGGTGGATTCGGCACAGATGTTCCGGGATATAGGCGGCAACGCTGCCTGCCAGCGCGGCGGCGAGTTCGTTGGCAGGGTCGTCTGTGATGAAACGGATGTTTTTTGGAAAAACGTGCATTTCTGCGTTGAGCGGCCAGCCCCACGGGCGGTTGGTGTTGGCGTTAATGAGCGACGATGCGGGGAAACGGTCGGTTAATTCGTCTAGGCTTTGCGGCGTGCCGTGGCGGGCGAGATAGGCGGGGGAGGCGACGATTTTGTCGGTGGTGTCGCAGATTTTGCGGACAATCATCAAATCTTCTGCCTGTGTCCCGATGCGGATGCCGATGTCGAGTTGGTTTTCCACCGCGTTAAGTTTGGCGTCGTTGCTGCGCCAATCGATATAAAGTTCGGGATAGTCGGCGCATTTTTCCAGCAGGCGGGTGAGTATGTGGTCGTTATCGTTCCACTGCGGTACGGTGATGCGGACGATGCCGCGTATCTCGTCTTTTTCTTTGGCGGCAGAAAACAGGTTTTCGCTGTCGGTAAGAAGCTGCTGGGCACGCGGCAGGAAGGCTGCGCCAAACTCGGTCAGGTGGATATTGCGTGTGTTGCGGGTAAAAAGCTGTTCGCCGAGGTGTTGTTCCAATTCGGCAATCACGCGCGTTACCACCTGCGGCGAAACGGACAGGCGCAGCGCGGTCTCGCGGAATTGCAGGGTCTCGGCGGCGGAGCAGAAGTATTTTAGGGCGTTGAGTTTGTCCATTTTGATTTTCAAGGGATTGGTTCAGGTCGTCTGAAAACCTTTTCAGGCAGCCTGCACCTTAATTATTCCAAATTTTAGAATTAACAATTCGGATTTTATTCATTGTTTGCCAAACAGTCCATCCCTATAATGCACTCATTCGATAAACAAATCACGGAGCAACCCCATGAGAAATCAAGCTAAAAAATCATTCCTGAAAACTGCTGCCGCAGCCGCCGTTGCATTGACTTTGTCCGCCCCTGCGCTGGCAGACGTATCCATTACCCCGATGAAAGGAGTTCAAACCATGCAGCTTACCCAAGAATGGGACAAAATTTTCCCTCAGTCCAATAAAGTGGAACACCACAAAGTAACATTCAAAAACCGCTACGGCATCACATTGGTTGGTGATTTGTATGTGCCGAAAAATATCCGTTCGGGTCAGAAACTGCCTGCAATTGCGGTAGCCGGCGCGTTCGGTGCGGTGAAGGAGCAATCCAGCGGTCTATATGCCCAAGCGATGGCAGAACGCGGTTTTGTAACCTTGGCATTTGACCCGTCCTACCTCGGTGAATCCGGCGGCGAACCGCGCAATATGGCGTCGCCCGACATCAACACCGAAGACTTTTCCGCCGCCGTTGATTTCCTCGGCCTGCAAAACTTCGTGAACCGCGAACAAATAGGCATCTTGGGCATTTGCGGTTGGGGCGGCATGGCGTTGAACGCCGCCGTGGGCGATACCCGCATCAAAGCCGTCGCCACCAGCACCATGTACGACATGACCCGCGTGATGGCCAACGGCTACGAAATCAATATGAAGCAGAACGCCCAAGGCGGCTACGACCGCGTCCCCGCGCAAACTGCCGAAGCGCGCTACCAAACGAAAGTGCAACTGAACAACGGCCGCTGGGAAGCAGCACAAAACGGTTACGCCACTCTTGCGCCCGCCAACAACCTTGACCCCAAAGACATTACCGCCGACACGCCGAAATTTATCGCCGAATACGCTGATTTCTACCGCACCAAACGCGGCTTCCATCCCCGCGCGGTAAACTCCAATCCGCAAGGTTCGTGGGCGACCACCGTGCCGCTGGCATTCATCAATATGCCCATCCTGCAACGTGCCGGCGAATTGCGCGCCCCCGCTTTAATCGTACACGGTGAAAAAGCACACTCACGCTATTTCAGCGAAGACGCGTTCAAATCTCTGGGCAGCAAAAACAAAGAGCTGTACATCGTGCCGGGTGCGAACCACACGGATTTGTATGACAACACCCGAGGCAAGATTCCGTTTGATAAGTTTGAGCAGTTCTTTAAAGCAAATCTGCATTAAGGTCGTCTGAAAGGCTACCTGAAAGCGTAAAAGCAGCCTGCACTTTATTTATAACGAGTGCAGGCTGCTTTTTATTTTTCAGACGACCTTTTCAGATTTTGAGGTCGTCTGAAAAAGAAAATGCGGCGGCTGGTTCAAGCAGGTTTGCGGAAGGTAATGCAGTAAAAGAGGTTGTTCCACAGCAGTCGCGTTTTCTCTTCCTGCACGGTTTCGGGGATGCAGTTTTCGATTTGTGTCAGGTCGAAATCGGTGTCTTGGAAGTAGTTCCGCGTGAACAGGCTTTTTTTGTATTGTTGTTGGATGAAGTCGGTGGTTTCGTCTGCAATCATGATTTTGGTGCCGGGCTTGGCAACACGCAGCATTTCGTTGATGGCTTTTTGTTTGTCGCTGAAAAAATTGATGCCGCCCACATGGAATACGACGTCGAACATATTGTCGGCAAAGGGTAAGTCTTCAGCGTTGCAGTGTACCAAGTCCAAGCCTGCCGCTTTTTTCTGCCATACGTTGCGGCAGCGTGCCAACATGCCGAGCGACAGGTCGGCGCCGGTCAAGTCCAGTGTGGCGGGGTTGATGTTGGTGGGCAGGTGGTTTAAATCGACGCCTGTGCCGATGGAGACGTAGAGCGCGGTGCAATCCTGCCGCCATTCCAGTTCGCCCATCAGGCTGCGCCGCATTTCGTTGATGCTGTTGCCGTATTTGAGGCGGGCTATCCAGCGTTCGCCGAAATCGTACCAACGGGCGAGGCGGTTGTACATGTTCATGTATTTGGCGTTGTCGCCCGTTACGTTGTCGGAATCAAGGCACAACAAGATGCCGTCTTGTTCGGGCGGAAGTGGGTTTTGCAGGGCGGGTTTGAGTTTTTGGATGAGCTTGGCGGAAGGCATGGCGTTACTCCTGTGGATGGTTGCGACAGCTTGAAAGGCCGTCTGAAAACCGTGCTTCAGGTTTCGTTAAAACTATACCCCAGCCCGTGATGGGTGCGGATGTGTTCGTCGGCGATGCCGGCTGCGCGTAGTTTGTGACGCAGGGCGCGGATGTGGGTGTTGATGGTGTGCGGGTCGGAGGGGCGGTTGCCGCCGAACATGGCGGTGAGCAGTTCTTCGCGGCTGAACACGCGGCCGGGGCGGTGCAGCAGGGTACGCAGCCGACTTAGCGGGCGATGTTGCCGCGCATCACTACGCGGGCGTGGAAAGTGCCCACTTCGCAGTCGTACTGCCCGCCGCGCAGCACTTGGCGGTTGTAGTAGCTGTGGAAGTTGCTCACGCGGCTGCCGCCACGGGCTTGGGCGGTTTGCTGGAATTTATGGGCGGCGTTGATAAAGGCGCGTTCGCAGGCGGCTTCGTCTGATTTGTTGGAAGCATTGGCTGCCTGACGGGTGGATAAATTAGCCTGAATCACGCGGCCGCCGCCGCCGAAGCTCACAGGCACATTGGGATTGAGCAGACTTTCGGCTTCTTCGGAAGCCAGCACGGCGCGGCCGGAGCAGCGGTACACTACTTTGCGGCCGCTGCGGTTGGGGTCGTCGTCTTGCAGCAGGCGGCACACGCGGCCGGTGGTTTGGCTGGTGGCATGGGCGCCGTTGCGGCCGCCTTGACCGCTTGTGTTGTTCGGCGCACGGTTGTTGTTGCAGCCGGCGAGGCCGAAAGCGGCTACAATTGCAGCCGCCAGCATGATTTGGCGAGATTTCATATTTGCTCCCTTTTAAGCTGGGTTGGAAAACTGGAAATTCACGGCCAATCAACCGCGATTTCACAAAGTTTAAAGTATATTAAAAAACCTTGCCTATGCCTACCCGCCTGCCGCCGCAACACACCATCCGCCTCTATCTGGCCGCGCCCGACTGCGCCGCGCGCTACCCCGCCGGGCTGCTGGATGAGGCCGACTGCGCCCATCTCTCTCGCCACCTTGCCCGTGTGGCGCAAACCGGCTGGCAGGTGAGCCGCTTTCTCAAGCAGCAGGCGGCGGCAGACGGTTTTTCAGGTAGCCTCAGCCACAGCGGCGGCCATGCCGTGCTGGCGGTGCCGTCTGCCGATTTTCCCGTTGGCGTGGATTTGGAACGGCTGCGCCCGCGCCGTTTCGATGCCTGGCCGGATTGGGTGCTGCATGCAGATGAAGCACGCTGGCTGCAACAGCATGCCGAATTGGCCGATTATTATGCGTTGTGGACGCTGAAAGAGGCCTTGCTCAAGGCCACGGGGCAGGGGCTGGCGGATATGCCGCAAACCGGATTGCAGCCAAACGGGGACGGCTGGCGGCTCTGCGCAGGCGGCCGGTTTTGGCAGGGCGCGGTATTTCTACTGGATGGAGCTTGGTTGTGCAGTGTGGTGTGGCCGCAGGAAGTAGCAGCGGAATGGGCTTGGCACGGCTTCGGCGAATGGCAGGCGGTGGAAAAGCGGCTGCTTTATTGTTTTGTTTAGGCGCTTTAGTTCTTTCAGGTAGCCTCAAATTCGCGGGCAGCCAATGTGGAAACCTCAGAAATCAAGGCTACCTGAAACTTTTCTTTTCGCAGAAACGCCGTTCACATTTTTCAGCCCGCTCGCAAGATGCCCGAGTGCCGCATTCTTGTTATAATGCACCATCTTAACTGTCCTTAACAGGCTGCCTATTTTGAAAAAGGCTACCTGAAAGCGAAGCTTCAACGCAGTTAAAATGCAGCTTCAACGAAGTTAAAACATGACCGCCGATTTCCGTCTCCGCTTTTCCATCCAAAGCTGGCACGCCGCCTCCACCCGCCTGCACACAGGCGAAGACTGGGCCGCGTGGGCATCAGGCCGCTTGAACGCCGCCGATTTGCCCGACACGCCGCCGAAGGTGGATTTCCTGCCCGCCATGCAGCGGCGGCGGCTCGGCCTCTCGGCGCGGCTGCTGTTTGCGGCGGCGCATCCGCTCTTGGCGGAAGGCGAGTCCTGCCCGCTGGTGCTCGCCTCACACGATGGCGAAATCAACCGCAGCTTTGGCTTGTGGGTTACGCTGTTGCGCGACAACGAAGTTTCCCCCACTTCCTTCGGCCTTTCCGTGCACAACGCCCTGGCCGGGCAGTGGTCGATGCTGCGCGGCGACATGAGCGAATACACTGCGCTTTCCGTGCGGCATAGCGGCTTGGAAACCGCCGTGCTCGAAGCCGCCGGCCTGCTGGCCGAGGGCGCGGAACGCGTATTGGCGGTGGTGGTGGACGAACCCTTGCAGGCGCAATACCCCGACGCTCCCGCCGAACGTGCGCCCTTCGCCCACGCGCTCGCCCTGCTGCTCACATATGAAGAAGAATGGGAACTTTCCCCCGCCGCACCCGATGTCGGCGACACGGCAAACTGCGGCTATTGGGGCGCGATCGAATGGTTGCGGCAACAGCACTCAGGCAGCCGCCAGTGGATAAACCGTTATGCAGACAAGGCTTGGCAATGGCAGCGGCTTACCCCCTAAGTACCAGCTTAAACCGCCTGTGGCGATTGCTGGCCACCGGGCTGGGCTTCGTGTTTTTCGGCGTGTTCGGCGTGCTGCTGCAAATCGTGCTGCTGCCCTGGCTGCTGCGCCGCTCGCCAACACTGACACAGCAAAAGCAGGCGCGACGAGTGGTAACGCGCACCTGGCTGTGGTTTAGCTATTATCTGATGCGCTCCGGCATTTTGAGCGCGGAATTTGAAGGCTTCGAGCGGCTCGGCCGCCCCGGCCAGCTGATTTTGGCCAACCACCCCTCGCTGCTGGATGTGGTGTTCCTGCTCGGCCGCGTGCCCGAAGCCAACTGCATCGTAAAAGCCGATTTGCAGCGCAACCCGGCCATGGCCGGGCAAATCCGCGCCTGCGGCTACCTGCCCAATCAGGAAGATTTGGATTTTGTGGAAGCCGTGCACCAAGTTTTGCAGCAGCAATGCCTGTTGGTATTCCCCGAAGGCACGCGCACCGGCTGGGACGGTGTGGTGAAATTTCATCGCGGCGCAGTGTCCATCGGCCTCAGAAGCGCGCAGGTAATCACCCCCGTGGTGATTAAAATGCAGCCGCCGAACTTCAAAAAAGGCCAGCCGTGGTACAAAATCCCGCTGCAAAAACCGGCCTACCGCTTTATCGTCGGCGACGACATCAACCCGCAGGATTGGTTAAGCAAGCACCCCCTGCCCATTGCCGCCCGCCGCCTTAACGACCACCTGCAACAATACTTCAACGAAAGAAGCCAAAAAAATGACTGATTTGAAACAAGAAATCAAACAACTGATTATCGACAGCCTCGGTCTGGAAGATCTCACTCCCGCCGACATCGGCGATGAAGAAGCTCTGTTTGGCGACAGCGGTCTCGGCCTCGATTCCGTAGACGCGCTCGAACTCGGCCTGGCCGTGCAAAAACACTTCGGCTTCCAGCTCGACGGCGAAAGCCAGGAACTGCGCGACAGCTTCGCCAATGTGTCCACGCTGGCCACCTTCGTGCAGAAACAACGCGGCTAGCCGAAGCAGTATGATCAAGGCTACCTGAAACATAGGTCGGGCATGCCTGCCCGGCTGCTACCCATCATTATAAGGAACACCCATGACCGAAACCGAAATCCGCGCCTTTCTGTTCGACATACTGGAAAACATGTTTGAAATCGACACCAGCAACGTAACCGGCAGCACCAACCTCTACGAAGACCTCGAAATCGACAGCATCGACGCCATCGATCTGCTCGACCAAATCAAACGCCAAACCGGCTACAAACTCCAAGCCGAGGACTTCCGCAACGTCCGCACCATCGACGACGTAGTTGCCGCCGTGTCCAAGCTCTACCAAGAAGCCAAGCCCGAAGCGTGAAAACCGCCGCCAAAATCCTGCTCGGCATCTTGAGCGTACTCTACCCCCTGCTCTGGTATTACGGCCGCGAGCAGGGCTGGTTTTATCCGCTGGCCGGTTTCATGCTCCTGCTCTGGCTCGCCCGCGCCGCCATGCAGCGCGACCCCGGCCAGCGGCGCGTTTCCCTCCTTGTGGCCGCCTTCTTCGCCGCCATCCTCCTTTTGAAGCGGCCCGGCAGTATGTATTGGTATCCCGTGTGGGTAAACGGCCTGCTGCTGCTGCTATTCGGCCTCAGCCTCACACAAAAACAAAGCATCATCGAACGCCTCGCCCGCCTGCAACACCCCGACCTCCCACCCGAAGGCGTGGCCTACACCCGCCGCGTTACCCAAATCTGGTGCGGCTTTTTCGCCCTCAACGGCAGCCTCGCCGCCCTGCTCGTGCTGCTCGAACAATACCGCTGGTGGGCCCTCTACACCGGCATCATCGCCTACATCCTAATGGGCATCCTGATGGGCGGCGAATTTGCCTACCGCAAATGGGTGTTGAAGTTGTAATGAACAAAGGCTACTTGAAAAACAGAGATGGCGGTTTTCGGTTTTCAGGTAGCCTTTGAGCTTATCTGCAAATGAAACAGAGCGTATGCGCTGTCTAAATCGAAACCAAACTGAAGAAATTTTGAATGATGGAGAGGTAAACCTGATGTTTTCTGATTTACTGCTTTCGGACAATTTATCCCCGGCCCAGATGAAAAAAGCGGCGGCGTTGAGCAAGAAATTCAGCCCAACCAACAAAGCCGACTTGGAAAAGGCCTACCACCTACTATTTAGCCTGTTTTGCGCCAACCGCATTCAAGAAACGGAAATCTGCTTAGATGTTTTAACCAAGCTGAAATTCAACGGCAATTTCAACTTATGGACATTTATCGAACCTAGTTATTGTTTGAAATTCTTCTTAACACACGACGAAAATGTCAAACAAGAAATCACTAGAATGCTGCGTGAAGACGTGAAATCAGAATGGGATGACGAAGACGAACACCAAGAATGGGATACAAAAAATTCTGGATGGCGAATCGGTAAAGAATGCGCAAGAACAATTAGACCGATATATTGAAGACGGAATAAAAACAGAATATATCTGGCGCGTTAGCTTACTGACAACATATTTGCACGTGTTGGCACTGGGTGCGACAGGCGTGCTGAATCCATCGGTTGTTAATGATGCCATCAATCAGAATCTGGCCAGATTAAGGGAAATAAGTGCGGCATAATCGGTTCTATAAGCGGGCATGTGTTGCCCGTGCAGAATCTCACACCAAAAGGCTACCTGAAACTTTCAGGTAGCCTTTTGGCTTGCCCACGCCTGGTTCAATCAGGCGGATTGTGCCTAACGCCTTCTGCCGTTGCTGCGGCGGGCGGCGGGTTTGCCGGCCTGCGGCATGCCGACCACGGTGGTGTGCAGGCCGGTTACGCGGCGCTGCCAGGCGGCTTTCACTTCTTCGGCGCTTAAGCGGGAAACGGCTGCCGGGTAGCGGCTGAGGTAGTCGTCGGGCAGGTTGTAGAGGCCGATGAGTTTCAGGTAGCCCAACAGTTCGGCGTTGGTGTCGAAGCGCAGGGGGAAGCTGCCCACAAGGCTGGCCTTGGCCTGCGCCAGCTCGGCTTCGGTGGGGCCGTTGGCGGCAAATTCCTGCAATACTTTCTGTGTGTCGGCCAGGGCGGCGGCGGCGCGGGATTTTTCGGTGGCGAAGGAGATGGTGAGCGGGCCTTGGGCGCGCAAGGGGGCGAGGCGGGAGGAAGCGCCATAGGTGTAGCCGTGTTGGTCGCGCAATACCTTCATCAGCCGGCTATCAAAGCCGCCGCCGCCGAGGATGTAGTTGCCCACGGCCAAGGCGTAGTAGTCGGGATCGTTCGGGGTGATGAGGGGCATGCCCAATACGATGTGCGCCTGGGTGCCGCTATGAGGCAGGGTTTGGGTTTGCACCGCGCCATGGGTGGCTTCGGGCAGGGGCGGCAAAGCTTGGCCGGTGGGCAAGTCGCCAGTAAATTTGCTCACGATTGCTTCGGCCTGGCTGCGGCTTACATCGCCCACAATCGCCACCACGGCGTTGCGGCGGGTGAAATATTGTTGATGGAAGCGATGCAGGTCGGCAGGGGTGATGCGGCGGATGGTTTGCTCGCTGGTGCGGGCGGGATAGCCGTAGGGATGGGTGGGGTACACCTGCCGGGTGTTGGCCACGGAGGCGAGGAAATCGGGCTGGGTGCGGTTTTGTTTGAGGGTTTCTACCGCGCGGTCTTGCTCGCGTTTGAGCACGGCGGGATCGAAACGGGGCTCCACCAATACGTCGCGCATCAGGCCGAGGGCAGGATTGAGAATATCCGGCTTGGAGAGGCTGCGCAGACGCACGCCGGAAGTGTCGGTGGTGTTGTAGCTGGAGAGGCTCACGGCCAAATCGGCCACACGCTGGAGCAGGGCTTCTTCGCCCAAGCTTTTGGTGCCGGTGTCAGCCAGGCCAGTGGCGAAATCGGCCACGCCGATTTTGTTGGCGCTGTCGCGGCTGCTGCCGGCATCGAAGGCCACATCGATATCGACAATCGGGTTTTCATGCCGCTCCACCAGCAGCACTTTAGTGCCCTCTGCAGTTTGCCAGCGCTGGATAGGGATATTCTCGGCCAACGCGGCGGTGGGCAGCAGGCAGGCCAGCAGCAGGGTGCGGAACAGGGGTTTCATGGGGATTCACTCCTAAATTTGGATACGGTTTGGGCTGCGCTGAAGCGGGCGCTTTCAGGTAGCCTGTTAATTTAGAACCGGAAGGCTACCTGAAAAATATTTCTACGTTTTCAGGTAGCCTTTGCCGCTTACTTGGATTCGGGATACAGTACCACGGTGGTGTGTTTCTGCGCCAAAAGCCAGCGGGCGGCCTCGCGCACTTCTTCGGCGCTCACGGCCAAGCGGCGGTGGCGGATTTCGTCTTCATCCGTGTAGGAGAAGCCGGCCGATTCCAGCGAGCCGATGTTGGTGGCCTGGGTTTCCATCGAATCTTTACCAAACTCGCGCGCGGCCAGGCTGCGGTTGCGCACGCGTGCCAATTCTTCTTCGCTCACGCCGTGTTCGGCAATTTGGCGTACTTCGTTCAAAAACGCTGCCGTGAGCTGCTCGGGTTTCACATTCGGCGCAGGCGTGCCGCTAAACAGCAGCACATCCGGCGAGCGGGTAAGCATATCGTAGCCCAGCGAGGCTTCCACAGCGACTTTGCGGCCGCGCACCAGATTGCGCTCGATGCGGGCAGACATACTGCCGTCGAGCACATCGGCCAACATATTCAGCGCATAGGGCAGCTTGTCGTCTACCTTGCGCAGGGCGGGCACCTGAATGGCCAAACCCACCACCGGCGAGCTCACCGGCGCGGTGGAACGGGCAGAGCGGTTGGCCGTTTGCGGCGGCTCGGTTAAATCGTTGCGCGCGGGCAGCGGATGGTCGGGCAGACTGCCGAACAGTTTTTCCGCGTTATCCAGCACTTCGCCTGCCTTCACGTCGCCCACAATCACTAGCGTGGCGTTGTGCGGCGCATACCAGGCGCGGTACCACTGGCGCAAATCTTCCGGCTTGAGCGTGTGTAAATCCGCCTCATAGCCGATAACCGGCGCGCGGTTTTCCGGCTTGGCATAGGCATTCAGATTAATCTGCTCCCACATTTTGCCGTCGGGGTCGTTATCCGTGGTGAGGCGGCGCTCTTCGCGGATTACCTTCATTTCGTTTTCAAAATCGGCATCGCTGAAATTCAGGTTCACCATGCGGTCGGCCTCCAGCTCCAGCACCTGCGGCAGGCTGCCCACGGCAAATTCTTGGTGATACACGGTTTCGTTGCGCGAAGTGAAGGCGTTGTCGCTGCCGCCCAGCGCGGAAATGCGTCGGCTGAATTCGCCGGCGGGCACGGTGGGCGTGCCTTTAAACATCATGTGCTCCAAGGCGTGGCTCAGGCCGGTTTTGCCTGCGTGCTCGTCGGCACTGCCCACCTTAAACCACAACTGTGTGACCGCCACCGGCGCACGGTGGTCTTCGCGCACAATCACTTTCATACCATTGGCCAGCACGCGCGACTGAGTTTCTGCCGCCGCCGGCACCACAGAAGCCGCCAACACAGCGGCTACAAGCAATGAACGGAACATAAGTTTTCCTAAAAACGGGAAGAGGCTGCATGATACCGAAATTTTCGGCATACGGCACTTGGAGTGGTCTGAATAAAGATAAAGGCTACCTGAAACTTTCAGGTAGCCTCTGCCGTTATCGCGTCAGATTACTGTGCAGCTGGAGCCGTGCTCGGCAACTGGCCAATAAAGTTGATGAAGCGCAGCGGCCGGCGGCCGGTGTTTTTCAGCGCATGCGACTGACCGGGGCGGGCGATGGTGATGTCACCGGCAGATACGGGCACTTCCTTACCGTCTGTACCCATAAACGTGCCGCGGCCTTCCACAATCAGGTACACGTCTTCATTGTTGGTGTGCTTGTGCAGGCCGATAGACGCACCCGGCGGCAGCGTGAGCCAGCCGATTTCGCGGATAGCATCTTGCTCGCCAGTTTGGTGGCGGGTGTAGGCAAAACGTCCCAGCAGCCTGCCTTCGCCGCCGCCGGCTTTTTCGCGGTTCCACTGCTGCAAGTTGGACATTCTGTACACCTGCACGCTACGGTCTACCGGCGTTTTGCTCGGTTCGTTCGTGCCCTGCACACCATGCGCCCAAGTGCCGGCGCTGGCAAACAGAGCGGAAGCGACAACGGATAACATCACTTTTTTCATTGGGTATCTCCTGTGGTTGGAATGAAGAGGAAACAAAGGATTTGGTGCAGAATAGGTGGTGGAACGGGAGTGGTCAAGATAGCTCATAAATGGAAACCGGTTTATTTGCTGTTTGTTTGATGTATGCTAAAAATTATGTTTACCAATGCTGCTTGAAAACTTGCTGAAGTACTTTTCAGGTAGCCTTTCGCCTTCACACTTGGTGCAGCAACACCTGCAACACAAACTTGCTGCCCACAGAAATGCTCAGCAGCACAAAACCCGCCAGCATGCTTTGAAACATCAGCTTTTCCAGGCCCAACAGCGGTGGCAAAACGACATCAGCGGCGAAATGCGGTGACTGCGCAGGCGGCGGTTCAGCAGCAAAACCAACGGCGCAAGCAACGCGGCAATATCGAACAGGCCGTACGATAACATCGATGTGCCCACGTGTAGAGAAAGGGCATATTGCCCACCGCATAATCCGCGCTCAGCGCCGGCCACTGCGCGGCAGCCGGCATGGAAAGCGCGGCAAAAGGGTAGAGCAGTTGCAAACCCTTCAGCGAATAAAAGAAACTGCCGCGCCAACACAACAGCAGCATCAACCAGGTAACCAGACACAGGGCATAGCCGATGCCGTTGGGGAAGCGGCTGAGTAGCAGCGGCTGACACACTACCGCCGCGTGCACGGGCAGCTGCGCCACCAGCAACAGCAGCTCACCTTTGAGCGGGCATGGCTGCCGGGCATCCTGCCTCCCGAACCACTAGGCAAACACGCCCATGCCGCCGTAGAGCAACGCAAGCAAAATAAACAATCCGGCCATGCTTCTTTATAGTGTAAAATACTACGATTTTAGCAAACTTTGCGGCCTGTCAGGGGCTGTCTGAAAGCGATGTTTTGGTGAAGCTGAAGTTGGATTTCTCAAAACCGAAAAGCTTGGAAAGGCTACCTGAAAAACCCAGCTTCAACAAAGTTTAAAAAAGCTGCTATCCCTATCCTGAATAAACCATTCATTTGTCGGCCGGGTGAGACCACCCTAAAACAAGACAAGCCAACGCAGCATCTTGGCGGCTTCACCCGGCATAAGGAACAATATGTTAGATAATCTATCCGGCCGCCTCAGCCAGTGGGCCAAAAAAATGCGCGGCCAAGCGCGCCTCTCCGAAGACAACATCAAAGAAGCCCTGCGCGAAGTGCGCATGGCGCTGTTGGAAGCCGACGTGGCGTTGCCGGTGGTGAAAGACTTTATGGCCAATGTGAAAGAACGCGCCGTTGGCCACGAAGTGATCGGCAGCCTCACGCCTGGCCAGGCCTTTATCGGCGTGGTAAACCAGGCGCTTACCGAGCTGATGGGCACGCAAAACAGCAGCCTCAATCTGGCTGCCGTGCCGCCCGCCGTGGTGCTGATGGCTGGCCTGCAGGGCGCGGGTAAAACCACCACCGCCGGCAAGCTTGCCCGCTTGCTCAAAGAAGAGCAGCGCAAGAAAGTGCTGCTGGTGTCGGCTGACGTATATCGCCCCGCCGCCATCGAGCAACTGCGCCTCCTAGCTGAGCAAGTGGGCGCGGATTTCTTCCCCTCCGACGTTTCCCAACAGCCCGTGGCCATTACCCAAGCCGCGCTTGATTACGCCAAAAAGCATTTCTACGACGTGCTGATGGTCGATACCGCCGGCCGATTGGCGGTGGACGAAGCCATGATGGCCGAAATCAAGGCCCTGCATGAAGCCGTGAATCCGGTGGAAACCCTGTTTGTGGTGGATGCCATGCTCGGCCAAGATGCTGTAAACACCGCCCAGGCCTTCAACGAGGCCCTGCCGCTCACCGGCGTTATCCTCACCAAAATGGACGGCGACGCACGCGGTGGCGCGGCACTTTCCGTGCGACACGTTACCGGCAAACCGATTAAATTCATCGGCACCGGCGAAAAAATCGGCGGCCTCGAGCCCTTCCACCCCGACCGCATCGCCGGTCGCATTCTCGGCATGGGCGACGTGCTTTCCCTGATTGAAGACGTGCAAAAAGGCATCGATCAGGAAGTGGCCGAACGCATGGCCAAAAAGCTGCACAAAGGCAAAGGCTTCGACCTGAACGATTTCAAAGCCCAAATCCAGCAGATGCGCAATATGGGCGGCATCGAATCACTGATGTCCAAACTGCCCGGCGAAATGGGGCAGCTTTCCGCGCAAATCCCCGAGGGCACGGCGGAAAAAGCCATGAGCAAAGTGGAAGCCATCATCAATTCCATGACCCCGAAAGAGCGCGCCAATCCGGCCCTGCTCAAAGCCAGCCGCAAACGCCGCATCGCCGCCGGCGCGGGCACCACCGTGCAGGAAGTGAACAAAATGCTCAAGCAGTTCGAGCAGTCGCAAAAAATGATGAAAATGTTCGGCGGCAAAGGCATGGGCAAACTCATGCGTATGGCGCAAGGCATGAAAGGCATGTTCCCCGGGCGTTAAACCCTTAAAATATCGGAAGGCTACCTGAAAACGGTTTTTCAGGTAGCCTTTTCGTATCCGAGCATCCTCGTCTATTAACTATAGTGGATTAAATTTAAATCAGGACAAGGCGACGAGCCGCAGACAGTACAGATAGTACGGCAAGGCGAGGCAACGCTGTACTGGTTTAAATTTAATTCACTATAAAATATAGCCTCCACCCCGCCTGAGCCATTTTCAGGTAGCCTCCTGCCCGCCTATAATCAGGCTACCTGAAACCCAACCGTTCATCATAGAAAGCACCATCATGCGCATCCGCCTGCTCCCCATCGTTTCCGCCCTATTGCTCGCCGCCTGCGGCCAAATCACCGACACCCTGCCCACACCTGCCGCCAACCAAACCGCTACTTCCGCTGCATCCGAACCAGCCACCAACACGACTGCCGAACAAACAGCCCGTAAGCCCGACTTTACCCCGTACAATTCGCATCCCACCGTCGTACGCCCCGGGCAGACCGCTTCCCCCATTCCTGCTGTCGCCACACGTTCCTACGATTTCTTCCACCAAAAACGTTGCTATCCTGGCGACAAACTCTGCGCCGAAGTCCGCCTTACCTTGCCCGATACTGGCATTGCCTGGCTAAACCGCTTTTGGCGCGAAAGCTTCTACAACAATCAATCCACCAAAGAGCAGACAATAAAAAATGATGCCTCCCTGCGCCGCTCCTATCAAAACGAACTCAACAGATTAGCCGCTAAAGTGAAAACAAACGATTACGGCGAAGCACTTTACCAATCCACTTCCGATGTCCGCTTCCTTTACCAACGTGATAATTTGGCTTTTTTTGAATCATCCTTCGATATATACGAAGGCGGTGCCCACGGATGGAGCAGGCTAAATTACTGGATCATGGACTTGGAAAAACACAAACTGCTTGAGCTTCAAGATATCCTCCTTCCCGGGTGTGAAAGTGAAGTCCTCCAGCTTCTACAAAACAGCTTCGACGTATATCTAGAAGACAAAAAAATGGAGGCTATGTCGGAAACAGAGCGGAAGTTGGATAAAAGCTACCTTTACAATGCCAGCATCCTCTTTACCGCAAATGGGTTGCTATTCCATTACAATGATACCGTATTACCCGGCCACGGTTACGCCCAAGGACAAGTTGATCTAACCATTGATTGGATTAGCCTCAATCAATTCATCAAACCCGAATACCGCTGGAAATAAATCCCTGTCGATTTTTCAGGTAGCCTCCTCCCCGCTGCAGGCTACCTGAAAATTCCCGTCAAACCATGTAACCGCACGCCCCCGACGCAAAACTTAAGGCTATAATGCCGCCCCGAAGCCGCTGATTCGCAGCGCATCTTCCCTTTTTTGAGCAAAGGAATTTCAAATGACCAGTCTCACCCTCCGCCTCGGTACTGCCGCCGTCCTGTGCGCCGCCGCGCTGGCCGCGCCCGCCGCCGCTGCCGAAACCGCCTTTCCCAAAAACGCCGAGCTGCACTACATCGGCCCCTACGGCGTGCCCGCCGTGATGACCTTCAACCAAAACGGCGGCCGCTACAACGTAAACGCCGACATCAACGTGCCGCTCTACAAAATGCGCTTTTCTTCCAACGGCAGCATCAGCGGCAACCGCCTGCAGCCCGCCCGCTACAGCGACACCCGCAAAGGCCGCGCCTATGCCGGCGCCACCTTCGACTACGGCAGCAAAACCATCACCTACGGCAAAACCGGCCAAACCGAAAGCCAGCCCATCAGCGGCCCCACTTTCGACCTCTTCACCCTGGCCTGGCAGCTCGCGCTCAACAACGGCCAACTGCCTGCCAACCTGCACATCACCAACGGCAAACGCGTCTACCCCGTGCGCGGCATGACCCGCCTGCCCCCCGCCCGCTACAACATCAACGGCGCCAGCATTGCCGTCAACCGCTTCCGCGTGCAGCGCGGCGACGACACCATCGAATATTCCTTCGCCCCCGATTTCGCCAACATCCCCGCCCTCATCAAATACACCGACGATGGCAAAACCTACGAGCTCAAACTGCGCAGCGGCAAAATCGACGGCACCCCCCTGCAGCCGCCCAAGTAAGCAGCAACACAGGCTACCTGAAATACCAAACCTAACAGACAAGCCGCCCCGCAGCCTGTCTGTTTCTTATCTGCCCATTTTCAGGTAGCCTTCCCCCTTCCCAGGCTACCTGAAACCACTACGCCCAAATGACCCCTGCCCAACTCCTCCACACTTCCACCCTGCTCGGCCAAGTGCTCAGCTTCGAGCAGCCTGCCGACGCTCTCGTTTCCGCCTATTTCCGCAGCCACAAAAAACTCGGCCGCCAAGACCGGCACGAAATCGCCGAAACCGTGTTTGCCGCCCTGCGCCATTTACAGAAAATCCAAAGCGTGCTGCCCGAGCCCGTACGCCAATCCCGCCGCGCCGCGCTGGCCACCCTGGTATTGGGTCGCGGCATCAGCATTTCCGCCCTCGCCGATTGCGCCAATGCCGAAGAAACCGAGTTTCTAGGCTACCTGAAAGCCAAAAAAACCGAGTTTGCCGAGCAGCTGAACACTGCCGCCGAACTGCCCGAATGGCTCATTGCCCAACTGCACGCCCAAGGCTGGAGCGACGAACACATCCTCGCTTTCGGCCGCAGCACCGCCGCCCCCGCCCCGCTCGATTTGCGCGTGAACACCCTCCAAGCCAAACGCGACAAGGTGCTCGCCCAACTGCAAGATGAAGGCATCCGCTGCGAAGCCACGCCGTATTCGCCGTGGGGCATCCGCCTGCACGACAAATCCGCCCTCATGCGCTACCCGCTGTTTTTGGAAGGCGCCATCGAAGTGCAAGACGAAGGCAGCCAGCTGCTCGCCCGCCTCACCGGCGCGCGACGCGGCGAAATTATTGTCGATTTCTGCGCCGGCGCGGGCGGCAAAACCCTCGCCCTGGGCGCCGCCATGAACAACAGCGGCCGCCTCTACGCCTTCGATGTGGCCGAAAAGCGCCTGGCCAAACTCAAGCCGCGTATGGTACGCGCCGGCCTCACCAACATCAGCCCGCAGCGCATCGGCAGCGAAACCGACCCGCGCCTCGAACGCCTTACCGGCAAAGCTGACCGCGTGCTGGTGGACGCACCCTGCTCCGGGCTGGGCACCCTGCGCCGCAACCCCGATTTGAAATACCGCCAATCGCCCGAACGCATCGCCGAATTGGCAAAGCAACAGGCCGCCATCCTCGAAGCCGCCGCCCGCCTGGTGCGCCCCGGCGGCCGTTTGGTGTATGCCACCTGCAGCGTGCTTGCGGCTGAAAATGAACACCAAGCTGAACGCTTCAGTGCCGCTCATCCCGATTGGCAGCTGGCAAACGCCACCGGACTCCTGCCCGATTGCCCCGAACTGTTTTCAGGTAGCCCCTATCTGCAACTCGCTACGGCCACCCATCACACCGATGGTTTCTTTGCCGCCGTATGGATACGCCCCGAATAGTCGTCAGATCGGTTATAGTGCATCAACTTCGCTTCCGCTTCTTGTATCGAAAGCAGATTTAATCCGCTATAATGACTGCTGTTTCGCATCCGCATTTTTATCCATATTTGATCCATAAGAAGAAACACTATGAGCATCCAAGAAGAAATCAGACAATTCATAAACAGCAACCGCATAGTGCTGTTTATGAAAGGCACCAAACAATTCCCGCAATGCGGCTTCTCCTCCCGCGCCGTGCAAATCCTGCAAGCCGCAGGCTGCAATGATTTCGTTACGGTAAACGTATTGGAAAACCCCGAAATCCGCCAAGGCATCAAAGAATACGCCAACTGGCCCACCATCCCGCAGCTGTATGTAAACGGCGAATTCGTGGGTGGCTCCGACATTTTGATGGAAATGTATGAAGCCGGCGAATTACAGGATTTGCTGAAAGCCGAAGCCTGATTTACCATAACGAAACTGAGCCGGTTTGGCGCGTATCTGTGCCAAACCGGCAATTTATTTCTGGCATAAGAAACTGAAATACCCTTATAATCAGCCCCGAAATAAATTTTAACAACCTTCACAAAGGAAACATCATGGCAGCACGTGAGACTTTAGACCAACTCCTGGAACAGAAGAAAACCTTGGAAGACCGAATCCAACGCCGTTTGGTTTCCGAGCGTAAAAAGAAAGTTAATCAAATTCTGGCCATTATGCGAGACTTTGAAATCAGCATTGCCGATATCGAAGCAGGCCTGAAAGAAAAACAAAGCCGCCCGCAATACCGCAATCCGAAAACTGGTGCAGTGTGGGGCGGCGTGGGTAAACGGCCGAAATGGATTGTAGAAGCCCAAGAAAAAGGCATCGACATCAAGAAATTCTTGGTATAACCGTTGCCTACAATAAAAAAGGCTACCTGAAAACTCAAAATCTGTATTTTCAGGTAACCTTTTCCATGCTGGGCGGCAGGGAAATGTGCCAATTGGAAAAGCATTTTGAGATTACCATTATGAATTGATATAAGCCGATTTCGGCAGATGCAAAATATCCATTTTATTAATGATAACGGAAGCTTTGTTTTTTGTTCCTGCCGCAGGATCAATCTACACGCCGCCCTATTTTTAACTTCATTGACGCTCACGTTTTCAAGTAGCCTCTACCCAATTACATTCCTCCATAAGGATAGCCCATATGGAACAGTTAAACACTCTGTTTCTGATTATGGTCTTGTTTCTGTTTGTCAGTGTGGTGACCACCCGTATATCGGAGTGACTCGGTATGCCTCTGCTGTTGGTTTTCCTCGTTGTGGGCATGCTGGCGGGCGAATAATCCGCGCCGCTGAGAAACTGTTGGGCGCAGCTGCTTTCCGGTTTGGTGAAGAATTTAGCGGATGTACTTTCTTCGATGATGTTTCCTTGACCCATAAAGATAATCTGGTCGGCTACTTTGGCGGCGAATTCCATTTCGTAGGTAACGATGAGTATGCTCATACCCTCGCGTGCCAGCTCCCACAGCGCGCGCAATGGCAATGCGCTGCTTTTGCCCGCCGGAAAGCTCGCGCGGGAAGGCGGTTTTGCGGTTGAGCAAGCCCACGCGGGCCAGCAGCTTGTCGGCCTGCGCCTCCACTTCTTCGCGGCGGCGGCCCTGCGCCTTCAGCGGGCCGAGCAGGATGTTGTCGATCACATTCATATGGGCAAACAATTCATAGCTCTGAAACACCATGCCCACTTTCTGGCGGGCGGTTTCCCACGGCACGTCTTTGCCGAATTCGCCCACGCCTTCCATTTCGATGCTGCCGCCCTGATGCGGCTCCAAGCCGTTGATGCAGCGCAGCAGGGAGCTTTTGCCGCTGCCAGACGGGCCCAAAATCACCACCATCTCGCCCTTCTCCAGGCTCAAATCCAAATCCTGCAGCACCACGGTATCGCCGTAGCCCTTGCGCAGGTGGCGCACATTCAGCAAAGCCATATCAGCTCTCCCATTTCTTTTCCAAATAGCCCGCCAGCAGCGACAGCGGCCAGCAGCACAAGAAATAAAGTATGAAAATCAGGCCATACACCCAAAACGAAGCGTTCGGCATGGTAAGTAGGGAATTCTCGATAATCTGTTGCCTCACCTCCACCACTTCCACCACGCCGGTCAAGGCTGCCAGCGAACTGGTTTTCACCATACGCGTGAATAAGTTAATCGCGCCTGGCAGTGCCCGCTGCACACTCTGTGGCAACTCGATATACCAAAACACCTGCCGCCGGTTCAGCTCCAGCGCCTTGGCCGATTCCACCTGATGCTTTTCAATCGACTCCAGCGCACCGCGCACCAAATCTCCCATCTCGCCTGTGTGCTCCAAACTACAAACACCCAAATGCACACCCACACACCGTTCAGATGGATATCCGTCCAGGCCGATAGCCCGAAATACAGTACAAACAACTACATCAGAATCGGCACGATCCGCACCACTTCCAAATACAGTGCACCCACAAACCACGCCAGCGGATGATGCACCCGCATCAGCAGCCCGAACAGCGTGTCCAACACACAGGGAAGCGTTATTGAAATCAACGAAATCTTTACCGTGAGCCACAAGCCTTGCGCCAAGCGCGCCGCATTATGGCCGGCAAACAGCCACTCAAGCACCATATTTCTCCTCCTGCAGCCTTTTTTCTACATCGCTAAAAGGAGGTACTAATGTAGATTAAGAAGCACAAGTGGGGAGACTACCTAACAATATTAAGAAGAGCAGGTAGAATAAAATGTTGGCGTAGTAGCGCTGCTGTTTTACTATTGCATTGTGGTTTACGCTTTCAGTGAGGCACAAATATCGGGCATAAATGCTCAAGTTACGGCAGCATACAATATTTAAGAGGCTACCTGAAATTTTCAGGTAGCCTCTCCCTACATCTTGTCTGCCGCGCCGCCTGTTTTATCTTCCAGCGCCTCCGGCTCTTCGCTGCCGGCTTGTTCCACCAGTTGCGCATCGAGCCGTTTGCCGGCTTTCACACCCATTTGGCGTAGTTTTTCCACACGGCCGACCAGGTTGCCGCGGCCGCTGTGGAGCTGTTTGTGGGCTGCTTGGTAGCTTTCTTGTGCCTGCTGGAGGTTTTTGCCCACTTTTTCCAGCGTTTCCACAAAGCCGACGAATTTGTCGTAGAGTTTGCCGCCTTCATCGGCAATCTGCAGGGCGTGGCGGTTTTGGTATTCGTGCCGCCAGATGTTGGCCACGGTGCGCAGGGTGGCCAGAAGCGTGCTGGGGCCGACCAGGATGATGCGTTGGTCGAAACAGGTTTGGAAGAGCTCGGGGTCTTGCTGCAGGGCGAGCAGGTAGGCGGGCTCCACGGGTACGAACATGAAGACGAAATCGAGCGATACCAGGCCTTGGATTTCATCGTAGCGTTTGGCGGCGAGCTCTTTGATGTGCTGGTGTACCGAGGCGAGGTGGGCGGCGAGCTCGGCTTCGGCGGCTTCGGGGCTTTCGGCGCGGGTGTAGCGCACGTAGGCGGTGAGCGATACTTTGGAATCGACGATGATTTGTTTGTTGTCGGGCAGGTTGATGAGCACATCGGGCTGGAGGTAGCGGCTTTCGCCGTCGCTGTCGGTTTGGCGGCCGCCGCTTTGCACGAAGTATTCGCGCCCTTTCACCAGGCCGGAGTTTTCCAGCACTTTTTCCAGAATCATCTCGCCCCAGTTGCCCTGGCTTTTGTTGCGGCTGCCGGTGAGGGCTTGGGTGAGGGCTTGGGCGTCTTGGTGCAGCCGAGCGTTGAGCTGTTGTAGGCGTTTGAGCTCGTTTTCCAGCGTGAGCCGCTCTTTGGCTTCTTTTTCGTAGGTGTTTTGTACGAGTTGGCTGAAGCCTTGCAGTTTTTCGCTCAAGGGATTGAGCAGTTGGTCGAGCTCTTGGCGGTTTTGCTCGGAAAAACGGCGGCTTTTTTCTTCGAGGATTTGGTTGGCGAGGTTTTGGAATTGTTCCCCCAAGTTTTGGCGGGCTTGGTTGAGCAGGGCGATTTGCTCGGCATGGGCTTGCTGCTGCTGTTCGATTTGGGTTTGCACGCGCTCGTGTTGCAGGCGGCTGGCGGCCAGCTCTTGGCGGGCAGTTTCGTAGCGCTGTTGGAGCTGCTGCTGCTGTTCGGCGGCTTCGGCCAGTTGGCTGTTGAGGTGCTGCACGGATTTTTCGGCGGTGGCGGCACGGGTTTGCCAGCTTTGGCTTGCTTCCTGTTCGGCAGCGAGCTGCTGTTTGGCGGCGGCCAGCTCTTGCTGCTGTTGCTGTTGGCGCTCGGCGGCTTCGGCCAAGCTGCGGTCGAGGTGTTGCTTGGATTGTTCGGCAGCCACGGCACGGGTTTGCCAGCTTTGGCTTGCTTCCTGTTCGGCGGCGGATTGCTGCTTGGCGGCGGCGAGCTCGCGCAACAGCTGCTGCTGCCGTTCGGCAGCCTCGGCCAGGCGGTTGGTGAAGTGTTGCACCGATTGCTCGGCGGCGGCGGCGCGGGTTTGGTAATCCTGTGCGGCTTGGCGGGCGGCGGAAAGCTGCTGCTGGCTATCGGCCAGGCTTTGGGCGGTGTGGCCGAGTTGCTGTTCGCTTTGCTGCCAGGCCTGCTGTTGCAGGGCGAGCTGGTGTTGCAGGCGGTCGGCTTCCTGCCGGTGGCGGTGTTGCGCGGCTTGGTTGCGGGCGTTTTGCCACAGCCAGACGATGAGTGCGCAGAGTAGGGCGGCGGCAAAGCAGGCGGCAAGCAGGATGGGGAGGGTGAAGGTCATAAGAGGCTACCTGAAAACGGTGTTTGGGCGCTAAAGCGTGAGCTTCAGCAAAGTGTAAATGAGGAACGGTTGGCGGTTTAATCGGCTATCGAAATCCGCACGATTTTATGCTCCTGCGGGTTGCTGTGCCAATAATCGCGGTATAGCGCTAGGCAGTCGGCAATATCGGCAAACAGTTTGGGCCGGCGTTGTTTGAGGTCGGCCAGGCCGCAAAAGGCGATGTGGATTTCGCGTTGCGGCAGCCAGCCCAAGTCGCGCATACAGTCGTTGAGCGAATTGAGGCCGCCGCTGAAACAGGCGGGCAGCTCGAAGGCTTCCTGCATGCGCTGCATCAGGCTGTGCGGGGTTTTGATGCGGGATAAATCCACGCTGATGGCGAGGGTGTCCGGGCGGATTAGGGTTTGGCGGATAAAGCGGCTCATGGAAGTTTATTGTGAGCTATCTGAGAGTAAACGAATTTTGTGAGGTATACATTGGATTTCGGCAGCTTACCAAATTTCAGGTAGCCTTTGCCATTTCCTGCCTGCTCGCCTTTGCGCCTCATGCCGGCGCAGGCACTTTCTTTTCTTTGCTTCGCCAAAGAAAAGAAAGCAAAAGAAAGGCGACTGCGGTTGCAGGTTTGGTTTCGCCAAACTTCCCTCACTCCGCGCGGTTTTTCGGGCGCAAAGAGAAATTGGATTAGCTCGCAACTTGCGGCTGCGCCGCTTCGGGCATGCAAGCCCTTGTTCCCCGAAAAACCGCACTCCGTTCGGCTGCGCCAGCAGAGAGGGCGTTGCGGCAACTGTTCGTACCCCTATCTTCCGTGTTTGGTTATCGGGAAAGTTCATCAATCTACGAATTATGAATTCTACCGCTTTCAGGTAGCCTTCCCGCTTTTCGGGTAGAATACCGCCGTTTTGTTGGCCTTTTTTCATAGGAAACCACATGTCTGCCCTGCTTGCCCTTTCCCCGCTCGACGGCCGCTATGCCGCCGCTGTTGAAGCCCTGCGCCCCGTTTTTTCCGAATACGGCCTGATCCGCGCCCGCGTGCGCGTGGAGTTGGAATGGCTCAAATCACTGGCTGCCGCGCCCGAAATTAGCGAAGTGCCGCCCTTTTCCGCCGCTACCTTGGCCGAAATCGATGCCGTGATTGCCGGCTTTTCGCCCGAACACGCTGCCGAAGTGAAAGCCATCGAAGCCACCACCAACCACGACGTGAAAGCCGTGGAATACTGGCTCAAACAGCGCTTCGAGAGGCTACCTGAAATCCAAAAGGCAAACGAATTCATCCACTTTGCCTGCACCAGCGAAGACATCAACAACCTTTCCCACGCCCTGATGCTGCGCGAAGCCCGCGATAGCGTGCTGCTGCCCAAGCTGGCCGAAATCGCCGCCAAGCTGCGCCAAATGGCACACAGCCTAGCCGCCCAACCCATGATGAGCCGCACCCACGGCCAGCCCGCCACCCCCACCACCCTGGGCAAGGAAATCGCCAACGTGCTCGCCCGTTTGCAGCGCCAAACCGTCCAGCTGGAGAAACAGGAATTCTTGGGCAAAATCAACGGCGCCGTGGGCAACTACAACGCCCATCTTTCCGCCTACCCCGATATGGATTGGGAAGCGCATTGCCGCCGCTTTGTCGAACAGTCGCTTGGGCTCACCTTCAACCCCTACACCATTCAAATCGAGCCGCACGACTACATGGCCGAGTTCTTCCAAACCCTCAGTCGTATCAACACCATCCTCATCGATTTCAACCGCGACGTATGGGGCTATATTTCCCTTGGCTATTTCAAACAAAAAGTGAAGGCCGGCGAAGTCGGCTCCTCCACCATGCCGCACAAAGTGAACCCCATCGACTTTGAAAACTCCGAAGGCAACCTCGGCACCGCCAACGCCATACTCGGCTTCATGGCCGAGAAACTGCCCGTATCCCGCTGGCAGCGCGACCTGACCGACAGCACCGTGCTGCGCAACATGGGCGTGGGCGCAGGCTACACCCTGCTCGGCTGGGCCGCCCACCTGCGCGGCCTGAACAAACTCGAAGCCAACCCCGCCGCCATGCAGGCCGACCTCGACGCCACCTGGGAGCTTTTAGCCGAGCCCATCCAAACCGTGATGCGCCGCCACGCCGTGCCGCAGGCCTATGAGCAGCTCAAAGCCCTCACCCGCGGTCAAGACGGCATCACGCCCGCCACCCTCCAGTCCTTCATCCGCGGCCTTGCCATCCCCGAAGAAGCCAAAGCGCGCCTGCTCGCGCTCACTCCCGCGCTGTATGTAGGCAAAGCGGAGGAGCTGGCCAAGCGAATTTAACGCCGATTGCTTGCCTGTAAACAACAAAAAGCTACCTAAGAATTTCAGGTAGCCTTTCATCTTTAGCCATACAGCCGATTAATAAACCGGAGACTGCCCCGCCGGTAGCACGCGGGTTATACCATTGGCGCTTCGCAGCACGCGCACGCGCTGGCCGGGCTGGAATTGGATATCGCTTTTTTGTACCACGGAAATTGCATCGTGTGAGCCTTCGAGCTGCACCACGATTTCATAGCCGCGCTGGCTGTCGAGTCCGCGTGTGAGCGACTGCGTGCCCAAGCCACCTACAATCGCGCCCAAAATTGCGCTCACCGCTTTACCCCGGCCTTCGCCGAAATTGCTGCCGCCGATGCCGCCCAGCAGAGAGCCGGCAGTGGTGAGCAGCGGGTTGTCTTCGCCACGTATGGTGGTGGGTGTTACCGACAGCACTTCACCGTAGTAAACCCGTGCTGTGTTTTGTGCTTGGGAGGTGGTGTATTGCAAGGCGGAACTGTTGGCGCAGCCGCCCAGGTTCAGCAGCAGGGCGGCGGATACGGCAGCGGCAAGCAGACGTGAAGCAGACATGGCGTTTCCTGAAAGTATGATTAAACAAAATTATATAATGGATAACATTATAGTGGGTTAAATTTAAACTAGTGCAGCGTTGGCTCGTCTTGTTGTACTACTTGTACTATCTGCGGCTTGCCGCCTCGCTCTGATTTTTGCTGAACCACTATATTTTTCGATATGGAGAAATGCCTGCTTTCCCTGTCGTATGAGGCTACCTGGAATCTGCGTGTTTTGAGTTCGGCTTTGAATAATTGTTCCAGCCACTGGCGTTTTACTCTGTCGCGGAATTTTTCACGCCCGCTTTCAGCTTGCCGTGTATTCCACGCGGCCGATGTTGGCCAAAGGGAGGTGTTCCGAGTTGATGCTGGGATAGTTGATGCTGGCGGAAACGGAATGTGTGCCGAGCACTTGGCTGTTGTCGTCCCGCAATTAATAGCTGCGGAAACCGTGCAGCACACCGATGAGGCGTATACTGCTTCCAGTATACGGGAAACAGGCTGATGGCGTTGTTGCTGCCACCCACACAGGCCATGGCCACGTTGGATTGCCGCCCAATCGCTTCCTGCGTCTGTGCTTTGACTTCGGTGTCATCGTCGTCCATGCGGGTGGTTCATTCTAGCATGGCTTCGTTCATCGTGTCTTTGAGCGTACGGCTGCCACTATTCCACGCTTTCCAAAGCCCGTTTTCTTGCCGCACCCCATTCTGAAGCCGCAATCCCCGCCGCCACCAAGATTAAGGCTGTGAGCACATAGCCGCCCAGCCGTTCGTCTGGGAAGGCCGCCGCGCCCACCAGCGCCCCGAACACCGGCAGCAGATTCATCGTGAGCGCCGCCCGACCCGCGCCAATCGCAATCACGCTTTCCATATAAAACAGCTTGGACAAAATCGCAATAAACACAGAAACATAAAGCAGCAGCAGCCAAGCCTGCCACAGCGGCATTCGGAAGCCTTTCTCCACCCCTTCCCATACATAAAACGGTGCACTCACCACCACCGCCGCCACACACATCGCCCACAGCAGGCTTGCCCAGTGCACCTTCGGCGCAGAACGCAGTGCCAACGAATAGCCGGCATAAATCAAAGAAGTTACCAGTGCCAGCGCATCCCCTTGCGACAAACCTGTTTCCAGCAGTGCGGCCGGATTGCCTCGGCCCACCACCCACACCACGCCCGCAAACGACAACCCTACCCCCAGCCATTGCAGCCAATGCTCCCACGTGCGCCAAAACAGCACCTCCGCGAGCAACACCATCACCGGAATCAGCGCCGTGATAATCGACACATTCACCACCGCCGCCCCGCGCGCGAACGCGCTGTAGAGCACAATATTAAACAGCGCAAACCCGCTGCCGCCCACCAGCAACAGCCACAACGCACGCGGCTTGAGCACAGGCAGATCCTCCCGAATCCGCACGCGGAACAGCCACGAAAGCAGCAAAGCCGCCAGCACCCAGCGCCAAAACGTAAACTCATAAGGCGAAAGCCAAGCTTTGCCCAGCTTGCCCGCCACATTGCTCGTGGCCCAGAACGCCGGTGCCAAAAACAGCATCACATAAGGGTGCGGCAGGCCGTTTGCCTGCCAAATACGGAAACGCATGGTTTATCCTCTTGCAACAGCCCGCTGCCGCTGGCGGAAGGCTACCTGAAAAATATTTACTGCGAAAACACAGTTACTTACGGGCGAAGATTGCATGCCATGCTCAGGACAACAGGCAACAAAAACGTCCCGATAAATCGGAGCGCATCATCACGTTGCCGCGGCAGAATCCGCTCTGCCGCCTGCGGCCAATCAAACCGGGCAGCATCCCGCCCAAATCGGCCATGAGTTCCCTCCGCCGGCATTAACCGGTTCAGGTGCAACGGGTATGTTCTCAGCCGCGCAAGGCAGCACCCCGACTCAAGGGGCCGGATTATAGTGGAATTCCCAATCCGCTGCTATGGCGTGGTGCGCCTAGCTGTATTGCTGCTGCATATTTGAGTAGGGTAGGGTTGCACACAGCCGTTTGAAGTGCCAAACCTTTCCAATTTTCAGGTAGCCTCAAGCCGCCTTGAAAGGCTACCTGAAAACTATACCAATCCCGCCATCTCGAAAAACGCCCGATATGCCGCTGCTTTTTTCTGCAAACTCAGCGGATATGCCCGCGAGGTGGAAGGCAGGCGGGTGAGGGTGAGATGCCGATTGGCTAAAGTGAAGGGCAGCGTTTCGCCGGTTTTCGGCATTTTCGGCGCATCGGGCAGCAGGGAGAGCAGCACTTCGGTGGCCTTGCCGCCGGTGGTACATATATGGCGGCAGCGTGGCAGCTGGGTGAGTACGGCGGGCAAATCCACGGTTTCCACCACACGCAGGAATTTGTCGGAGGCATTATCTTGTTCACGCACGGCTTTGAGCACGGTGGGGCAGGAAGCGATGCCGCGCTCGCGCAGGAAGGCTTTGATTTTTTCCGCGTCAAACGCTTTTTCGCCTATTTTTTGGAAGTGCGCGGTATCGTTGAAGAACACGAGCCCGTACACGCGCCACATATCATTGATGAAATTGGGATAGTGAAACAACATGGCGTGCTTTTCCGCCTTGGGCGGGAAGGTGCCCATCATCATCACGGTGGCTTCGGGCGGCAGTAGGGCGGGGAAGGGGTGGCTTTCGATTTCGGGCATGGCGGCAGTGCAATAATTTGGAGGGTTTCATTATAAAGCGAATAAAAGCAGGAGCCGTTCGATTTTTCCCGCCGGCTATGATAAAGTACAGTCAAGATAAAAAGTTTGTTCAACCCTTGCCCACTTGAAAGCGAGAAAACAATGTTCCCCGAATACCGCGACCTCATCAGCCAGCTCAAACAATCTGACAAGCGCTTTGCCCGCCTGTTTGACGAACACAACGAGCTGGACGAAAAAATCGCCAATATGGTTAAAAACCCGGTTACCGGCAATTTGGACGAAGTGGAAGTTCTGAAAAAACAGAAGCTGCATTTGAAAGACCAGCTCTATCAAATTCTGAGACAGCACGACAAGAAATAAATACTTGCCTGGCAAAGGGCACAGAAGGCTACCTGGAAGTTTAGCTTCGCAGAAACTTAGCTGCGCTGCGTTTTCAGGTAGCCTTCGCCGCTTTAAATACGGTTGAAGCTGCTGCTTAACAAATCCTGCCGTTTCCATACAGATAAATACAAAAACTGGACATTTCCCCCACTATCGCCGAAAATGTACATCTTGCCCGCTAGCAGCAAACTGCGTTTTCAGGCGCAATTATTCATTTCAACCGAATTTAAACTGCCCTCCAGCATGAAACCCGCCATCCTCGTTATGCACGGCCCCAACCTCAATCTTTTGGGGCAGCGTGAACCGGAAATCTACGGCTGCACCACCCTTGCCGACATCAATGCCGGCCTGCAGGCGCGCGCTGAAGCTGCCGGTTTTGCCTTTGAAGCCGTGCAGAGCAATGCCGAAGCCGTGCTGGTGGAGCGTGCCCAGGCGGCCATGGCCGACCATACTGCCTTTATCATCATCAACCCGGCAGCCTACACCCACACCAGCGTCGCCCTGCGCGATGCGCTTGCTGCCGCCGGCAAACCCTTTATCGAAGTCCACCTCTCCAACGTGCACGCCCGCGAGCCCTTCCGCCGCCATTCCTATTTTTCCGATTTGGCGCAGGGCGTGATTTGCGGGCTGGGTGCGCACGGCTATTCCGTCGCGCTGGATTTCGCCATTGAATACTTGCAACAAAAACAGGCCGGCTAAAGCCCGGCTCCGAATCCCTTAAAAGGACCTCTCATTATGGATTTACGCAAACTCAAAAAACTCATCGACTTGGTGGAAGAATCCGGCATTGCCGAGATTGAAGTAACCGAAGGCGAAGAAAAAGTGCGCATCACCCGCTCGCTGGCTGCGCCGCAGCCCGTGTATGCCGCCGCGCCTGCCGTGGCCGCCGCTCCGGCTCCTGCCGCTGCTGCCGCGCCCGTAGCCTCCGCAGGCGCGCCTGCCGCCCCCGCCCGCGATTTGAGCAAAGCGCAAACCTCGCCCATGGTGGGCACTTTCTACCGCGCCCCCGGCCCGAACGCGCCGGTGTTTGTGGAAGTGGGCCAGAGCGTGAACGCCGGCGACACCTTGTGCATCATCGAAGCCATGAAGCTGATGAACGAAATCGAAGCCGAACGCAGCGGCGTGGTGAAAGAAATTCTGGTGGAAAACGGCCAGCCGGTGGAGTTTGGCGAGCCGCTGTTTATCATCGAATAATTTTTCAGGTAGCCTCCTGCTGCGGCATAAAGGCTACCTGAAAACCATAAGGCAAAGATTATGCTGAAAAAAGTCCTCATCGCCAACCGTGGCGAAATCGCCCTGCGCGTATTGCGCGCCTGCCGCGAAATGGGCATCGCCACCGTGGCCGTGCATTCCACTGCCGACAACGACAGCCTGCACGTTAAGCTGGCCGACGAATCTGTCTGCATCGGCCCCGCCCCCTCTGCGCAGAGCTATCTGCACATTCCCTCCATCATCGCCGCCGCCGAAGTAACCGGCGCCGACGCCATCCACCCCGGCTACGGCTTCCTGGCTGAAAACGACCGTTTTGCCGAGCAGGTGGAAGAATCCGGCTTCATCTTCATTGGCCCGCGTGCCGACACCATCCGCCTGATGGGCGACAAAGTGTCTGCCAAGAAAGCCATGCTCGAATCCGGCGTGCCCTGCGTGCCCGGCTCGGACGGCGCACTTTCCGACGACCCCGACGAAATCCTGAAAACCGCCGAGCGCGTAGGCTACCCCGTGATCATCAAAGCTTCCGGCGGCGGCGGCGGGCGCGGCATGCGCGTGGTGGAAAAACGCGAAGACCTGATTAAGGCCGTGGAAATGACCAAGGCCGAAGCTGAAGCCGCTTTCGGCAATCCGATGGTGTATATGGAACGCTTCCTGCAACGCCCGCGCCACGTGGAAGTGCAGGTGCTGGCCGACGAGCACGGCAACGCCATTTATCTGGGCGAGCGCGACTGCTCCATGCAGCGCCGCCACCAAAAGGTGATCGAAGAAGCCCCTGCGCCCGGCATCACCGCTAAAGAGCGCGAGAAAATCGGCAAAGCCTGCGTGGCTGCCTGCAAACGCATTGGTTACCGCGGTGCCGGCACATTTGAATTTCTGTACGAGGACGGAGAATTCTTCTTCATCGAAATGAACACCCGCGTGCAGGTAGAACACCCCGTAACCGAGCTGATTACCGGCATCGACATCGTGCAGGAGCAGCTGCGCATCGCCGCCGGGCTGCCGCTGCAATACAAGCAGAAAGACGTGGTGATCCAAGGCCATGCTTTTGAGTGCCGCATCAACGCCGAAGACCCCTACAGCTTCATCCCCAGTCCGGGCTGCATCACCAGCTGCCATCTGCCCGGCGGCTTCGGCGTGCGCGTGGACAGCCACATTTATCAGGGCTACCGCATTCCGCCGAACTACGACAGCCTCATCGGCAAAATCTGCGTGTATGGCAACGATCGCGAGCAGGCCATCGCCAAAATGCACGTTGCCCTCTCCGAGCTTACCGTGAGCGGCATCAAAACCAATGCCCTGCTGCACGACGACCTATTCCGCGACCCCGGCTTCACCAAAGGCGGCGTGAGCATCCACTATCTGGAGCACTGGCTGGAAGAGCGCAAAGCCCAGCTGCAAGCTGAAAAGCAGGCTGAAAAATAGTTTGTTGTCAGATGAATAAAAGGCTACCTGAAAAGTGTTTCTGCTTTTCAGGTAGCTTTTGTTTTCAGGTAGTCAGTGGGTTAGCCGGCCCTAGACATCTTTGGTAGGTAACCATAAGGGCTACTTGAAACCGCTGCTGCCGCCGCGTGTTACAATAGTCGCCCTTTCCCGTCGGAATCAGGCGCATACCGTTTTCAGGTATGCCCTTCCGGCATTCCACATCATTCCAAGAAAGTTACCCGCCATGAAACACATCATTCGCCGCAATAGCGAGCCGAACAGTGGCAACTGGGAGCGCGACACCCTGGAAAAACTCCTGCTCGAAGCTTACCGCGAGCAACGCCGTGCCCGCATTTGGAAGCTCATTTTCCGTCTGTTGCTCATCGCCTTCCTGGCTCTCTATCTGTTTGCCATTTTCGGCAATATAGGCAGCCTCAATCCTGCCGCTGCCGGGCCGCATACCGCAGTGATCCGCTTGGAAGGCGCGATTACCGCCGGCGAAAACCAGGCCGGCAAACTGCGACAAGGCCTGGAAGCCGCCTATAAAAACAAACAGGTGCGCGGCATCATCATCCGCGCCAACAGCCCCGGCGGCTCGCCCGTGGTATCCGGCGTGGCCTATCGTGAAATCCGCCGCCTGCGCGCCGAGCATCCCAACATCCCCGTGTATGTGGTTGCTGAAGACATGTGCGCTTCCGGCTGCTACTACATTGCTGCTGCCGCCGACAAAATCTATGCCGACCAATCCAGCATCGTCGGCAGCATCGGCGTGGTTGGCAGCAGCTTCGACCTCACTGGCCTGATGCACAATATGGGCATCCAGCGCCGCCAGCGCACCGCTGGCAGCAACAAAGGCATGGGCGACCCCTTCAGCCCGGAAACCCCCGAGCAAACCGCCATCTGGCAAGGCATGCTGGACGACATTCACCAGCAATTCATCAAAGCCGTGCGCGACGGGCGCGGCAAACGCCTGAACGAAGCGGATAATCCCGACCTGTTCAGCGGCCGAGTGTACACCGGCAACGAAGCGCTCAAAACCGGCCTCATCGACGGCTTGGGCGACATCTATAGCGTATCACGCGATATCATCAAAGCCCCTGAGCTGGTGGACTACACCCCTGCCGATGACATCAGTCGCCTGTTCAGCAAAGGAGTAGGCACCAGCGTGCGCCAAAGCTTGCAGGAAGCGGTGCAGGAACAGCCATGGTAGGAATTTAGTTTGTTGCTTTGGTTAAATAGGAAAGGCTACCTGAAAACGAGCTCCGCGAGTTTCTGCGAAGCTAAAATTCAGGTAGCCTTTATCTTGAAAAGCCGGCCGTTTGCCTGATATGTATGCCATCTAATCACACCATAAGAGGAAAACCAACCATGATCGGTACCATCATCACATCGGCTTCATCATCGGTGTTTTGGCCAAATTCCTGTATCCGGGCGGGCAACGCTTGGGTATCATATGACTACGCTGCTCGGCATCGGTGGCTCGGTGCTGGTCAGCTTGGTTGGGCAGATGATGGGCTGGTATGCCATCGGGCAGCCAGCAGGCTGGGTTGCGTCCACGCTGGGCGCCGTGGCTATTTTGGCTATTTTCGCGAACCTGCGGAAATAATGTCCCCCTACTGACAACCGAAAGCAGCCTCAACCGATAGCGGTTGATGGCTGCTTTTTTATGTTCTAGCGTTGTACGGTAAATCTATTTGCATCCAGGATAACGTTGGCCGGGTTTGCTGTACTTAACTACACTTCTGCGGCTAGCTGCTTTGTCCTAATTTAAATTTGATTTATATATTTGCTCAATAAAGGCTACCTGAAAAATATTGCTCATTTTCAGGTAGCCTTTCGTTTATTTACGGCTTTAGCCTTTCAGGGCGGGCGGTTCAATTTGCTCTTTCCAGCCGCACTCTTTCTGTGGGCAGACTTTTTCCACGCCCCAGCGTTTGGTGGTTTTGATGGTGAGCACTGGCCAGTGGCACTTGGGGCATTCTTCGGCCACGGGCGGGTTCCAAGTGGCGTAGTCGCAGTCGGGGTAGGTGTTGCAGCTGTAGAACAGCTTGCCGTAGCGCGATTTGCGCTCGATCAGGCTGCCTTTGCCGCATTTGGGACAGGCCACGCCGGTGTCTTTGGGTTTTTCCAAGGGCTCGATGTGTTTGCACTTGGGGTAGTTGGCGCAGCCGATGAATTTGCCGAAACGGCCTTTTTTATACACGAGCTGGCCGCCGCATTTGGGGCATTCGCGCCCTTCTACAATGGTGGGCTCTTCGGCGGCTTTGGCGGCTTCTTCGGCGGTTTCGTTGAGGTTGCGGGTGTAGTCGCAGTCGGGGTAGCCGGAGCAGGCGATGAAGCGGCCGCGTTTGCCGAATTTGATTTGCAGCTTGTGCTGGCCGCATTTGGGGCAGGTTTCTTCCAGCTCTTCGGTGGTGATTTTGGCGCGCTCGATGCCGGCTTTTTCCTCAATCTGTTTGTGGAAGCCTTTCCAGAATTTGTCCATCACGGGAATCCACTGCCGCTTGCCGCTGGCAATGTCGTCGAGCTGGTCTTCGAGCTTGGCGGTGAAATCGTAGTCCACGTATTGGGTGAAGTGTTCGGTGAGGAATTTGTTCACGATTTCGCCGGTGTCTGTGGGCAGGAAGCGGCGCTGGTCGATGGTTACGTATTCGCGGTCTTTTAAGGTTTTGATGATGCTGGCGTAGGTGGAGGGGCGGCCGATGCCGAACTCCTCTAAGGCTTTTACCAGCGTGGCTTCGTTGAAGCGGGGCGGGGGCTGAGTGAAATGCTGCTCGCCATAGAGTTTGTCCACAGGCAGAGCGTCGCCCACGGCCAATTCGGGCAGTTTTTTGTTGTCTTCATCCTCGTCGTCGTCATCGTGGCCCTCCTGATACACGCTCAAGAAGCCGGCAAATACAAGTACTTGGCCGGTAGCGCGGAACACACCTTCGCCCACGCCGATGTCCACAGTGGTGGCGTCGAATTTGGCTTCCACCATCTGGCAGGCCATGGTGCGCTGCCAAATCATTTGGTAAAGCTTGAATTGGTCGGCGGACAGGAAGGGCTTCACGCTCTCGGGCGTGCGGTACACCGAAGTGGGGCGGATGGCTTCGTGCGCCTCTTGGGCGTTTTTGGATTTGGTGCGGTACATGCGCGGCGATTTGGGCAGGAAATCGGCGCCGATTTTGTTATCGATGTAGTGGCGGATTTCGGCTATCGCGTCTTGCGACAGGGTTACGCTGTCGGTACGCATGTAAGTAATCAGGCCGACCGAGCCTTGGCCTACGTCCACGCCTTCAAACAGCTGTTGGGCGGTGCGCATAGTGCGGTCGGTGGTGAAGCTGAGCTTGCGTACGGCGTCTTGCTGCATGGTGGAGGTGGTGTAGGGCGCGGCAGGCTTGCGGGTGGCTTTTTTCTTCACCACATCGAGCACTTGCGCCGGTTTGCCCTGCATGGCGGCCAGCACGGCGGCTTGGGCGGCTTCATTGGGTAGGGAGAACTGCTCCAGTTTGCTGCCCTGCCATTGGGTGAGCTTGGCGGCAAATTTTTGGCGGCCTTTGTGGCTATCGAGGTGCACGCTCCAGTATTCCTGCGTTTCAAAGGCGCGGATTTCGTTTTCGCGTTCGCAAATCAGGCGCAGGGCGGGGCTTTGCACGCGGCCGGCGCTCAGGCCGCGCCGGATTTTTTTCCACAACAGCGGGGAGAGGTTGAAGCCGACCAGGTAATCCAAGGCACGGCGTGCCTGTTGCGCGTCCACCAAGCCCATATCGAGCTTGCGCGGCTGCTTGAGGGCTTCCTGCACGCCTTTTTTAGTAACCTCGTGGAACACCACACGCAGGGTGCGCTCGTCCAGATTTTTGATGCCGCGTTTGGTTTTGAGGATTTCGTAGATATGCCAGGAAATGGCTTCGCCTTCGCGGTCCGGGTCGGTGGCCAGATAGAGGGTATTGGCTTCTTTGGCGGCCGCCACGATGGCATCGATATACTTTTTGCTCTTGGCCGGCACTTCGTATTTCATGGTGAAATCGTGCTCGGGATCGACGGCGCCGTTTTTCGGCACCAAATCGCGTACATGGCCGAAGGAGGCCAATACTTCAAAATCGCTGCCCAGGTATTTTTTAATAGATTTGATTTTGTTGGGAGATTCCACAATCAGCAGGTTTTTCGACATAGTTTCCTCGCAAAATACTTTTGTTTTTAGCCACGCTGTAGCTAAGGAAATATAGTGCTTTAGCCAATAAAAGCAAGGTATCAGGTAGCCTTAATCCATCTTGGTGCAAGAGCGCCGTATTCAATCAAAGGCTACCTGAAAATCTCAATCTTTCAGGTAGCCTTATATTATAAGAGCAGTGACTTTTCTCAATTCATCACTGCTCGGCCATGCAGCAGGGCATTGACCAAATCGTCGCTGATGAGCATGGGCAGCTCGGATTTGTCTGCCCACAACACCAAGAGCGACAGCACTTTCACGTGTGCATCGGTGAGCGGCTCGTCTGCTTTGGCCGAAAGGTGCATCAGCGCAAGCAGCACAAATTCCCGCTGTTCCACGGAGAGCGCGCCATTTTGCACCAAAAAGTGCAGCAAACCCAAAGCCTCGGGCGGCAAAGCGGCAAGCTCTTCGGGCAGATACACGCGCATCGCCTGCTCTTCGCGGAAATTGCGGTGTAGCGAGCGGCTGCGTTCTTGGAGCACGTTCATGAATAATAGCGTATCACGAATTTCCTCATCCTGGAAACCCACCTGCTCCAAGAGGTTGCCCAAGGCCTCGCTGGGCGGGCAGGTGTCGAAGTCTTGGAAGTTGTTTATCAAAAAGGCAATTACGTCAATCATTTGGTATTCCTATTTGGAGCAATACGTTGGTAACGGCCGCCAGAGAGCGGGGCAATTTGGCCGTTGATTTCTAATAAAGTCAGTTCGGCATACACATCGGCAGCGGGCAGTTTGAGCCGCTCGGCCAGGCTGTCGGGGTGTACTGCGTCGTAGCCCATGGCTTGCAGCAGCAGCAGCGAGGTTTCCGTTTCTGCCGGCTCCGGCGCGGTATCGGCCAAGACGGGCTGTTCGCTTGGAAGCGATTCAGTTTCGCGATGCTCGCCAGCTTCATTTTTGTTTCGCAGAAACTCGCTACGCTCGTTTTCAGGTAGCCTTTTGGCTTGGGCTGATGTTTGGCGGTTAGGCGATATGGACTGCGGCAGCTGCGGGCATTCTTCCAAAATATCGGCCAGCGTTTCGGTGAGCTTCGCGCCTTGCTTAATCAGCGCGTGACAGCCTTTGCTGTGCGGGTTGTCGATGGAGCCGGGCACGGCAAACACTTCGCGCCCCATGTCTGCTGCCAGCCGCGCGGTAATCAGCGAGCCGGATTCAAAAGCGGCTTCCACCACCAGCACCGCGGAGGAGAGGGCGGCAATCAAGCGGTTGCGGCGCGGGAAGTTACCGGCCAGCGGACGCGTGCCCAAGGGGAACTCGGAGAGCACACAGCCTTGTTCGGCAATGCTGTGCGCCAAGGCTTTATTGGCCACAGGATACACGCGGTCGATGCCCGTGCCCCACACCGCCACCGTGCCGCCCTGCCTGCGCAATGCGCCTTCGTGGGCGGCGCTGTCAATGCCGGCGGCCATGCCGGATACGGTTACGATGCCGGCTGCAGCCAAGGCTTCGCCGAACTCACCGGCAATCCGCATCGCCTGCGGCGTGGCATGCCGGCTGCCCACGATGGCTACTGAAGGCCGATGCAGCCATTCAGTGTTGCCGCGGGCAAACAATAAGGGCGGGGCGGTGATGCCTTCGCCCAATTGCGGCGGGAAATCTGCGTCGCAAGCCAACAATAAACGGCAGTTTTCCTGCTGCTCCCATGCCAGCGCGGCTTCGGCGGCAGCCTCGGCCTCGTGGCGGCGGCTGCGCCAGGCTTCCTGCGCCAGGCGGCTGGGCAGAATGGCGCCCACTTCCTGCTCGGCAGCCCACACGGCGCCGGCCGAGCCGTAGTGGCGGCACAATTCGTAAAACGTTTCCGCGCCGATATACGGCATCAGCGCAAGCTGTATCCAAGCCAAACGTTCTGCGGAGTTTTCCATGTGTTTTACGTGTGCGGGGGAAGGGAGTTAGGGAAGTAGGTCGGCGGCTGCCGAGCGGTATCGAACAAACTTCAAGCAAGTTTCGAGCCAAGAATGGCAGGTTATAAATAATCTATTGTTTCAAATTGATAATCTGTGTTTTATGCGTCACATGTGTGCTTGGCGGTGGGGCGGTTTAGCGTTTCGCTATATAATGCGCACTTTGCATTGCCAAGGCCGTTTGTATGTCGCTCAAAACCGTGAAGAAATCCCTGCTCGTGCCGCATTCTGCCGAGCAGATGTTCGAGCTGGTGGACAAAGCGGAGGATTATCCGCAGTTTCTGCCGTGGTACAGCCGCACCGAAATCATCGAGCGCAGCGGCAACGAATTGAAAGCACGGTTGTTTATGGACTATATGGGCGTGCGCCAATCGTTTGCCACGCACAACCGCAACATCCCCGGCCGCGAAATCCGCATGGTGTTGCTCGAAGGCCCGTTTAAAAGCCTGAACGGAACTTGGCACTTCCTGCCCTTGGGCGACGATGCCTGCAAAGTGGAATTCGAGCTGCACTACGAATTTTCCAGTCGCGTGCTTTCCGCGCTCATCAGCCTCGTGTTCAGCCACATCAGCGGCACGCTGGTGGACGCTTTCGTGAAAGAGGCAGGCCGCCGCTATGCCTAGCAATACCCCGCTCAATATCGAAGTGGCCTATGCCGAGCCGGGCAAACAACGCCTGCTGGCTTTTCAGGTAGCCTGCGGCACCACCGCGCGGCAGGCCGTGCTGCAATCCGCATTGCCAACCGAATTTCCGCACGTTGATTTTGCCGCCGTACCCATCGGTATCTTTGGCAAAAAAGTGAAAGACAGCACCCCGCTGCGCACAGGCGACCGCGTGGAAGTGTACCGCGCCCTGCTCGTCGACTCGAAAGAAAACCGCCGCCGCAAAGCCGCCGCCAAACAGAAATAAAGAGGCTACCTGAAAATCAGGAAAACTATTTTCAGGTAGCCTGCATCCATTCCCCAAACCACCCAAAGGCTACCTGAAAGCGTAAGCTTCAACGGAGTTAAAACGAGCGCAGCGAGTTTCTATGTAGTAAAAACGAGTATAGCGAGTTTCGCCAAAACCCAAGCAGCCTTACCCACCTCCCCATGTCCACACCACCCTTCCAACTCAACCCCCAGCAGCTCGAAGCCGTGCACTATCTCGGTGGCCCCCTGTTTGTGCTGGCCGGTGCCGGCAGCGGCAAAACCCGCGTGATCACCGAAAAAATCGCCCACCTCATCCGCGAAGTGGGCTACGCCCCGCACAACATCGCCGCCATCACCTTCACCAACAAAGCCGCCGCCGAAATGCAGGAGCGCACCGCCGCCATGCTCGGCAGCCGCCAAACCCGCGGGCTTACCGTCTGCACCTTCCACTCGCTGGGCATGCGCCTCTTGCGCGAAGAAGCCCAACACATCGGCTACAAACAAAACTTCTCCGTGTTCGACGGCTCCGATAGCGGCAAAATCATTGCCGAGCTGCTCGGCAGCAGCGGCCGCGACGCCGTCTTCCGCGCCCAGCACAGAATCTCCCTGTGGAAAAACGACCTGCTCACCCCCGAGCAAGCCTTTCAGGTAGCCTCCAACGAATGGGAACGCCAAACCGCCCAACTCTACGCAGGCTATCAGGAAACCCTGCACAGCTACCAAGCCGTCGATTTCGACGACCTCATCCTCCTGCCCTCCCGCCTGCTGCAAAACGAAGCCGGCATCCGAATCAAATGGCAGATGCGCCTGCTGCACCTTTTGGTGGACGAATGCCAAGACACCAACACCTGCCAATACACCCTCATGAAGCTGCTCACCGGCGCCGAAGGCCGCTTCACCGCCGTGGGCGACGACGACCAAAGCATCTACGCCTGGCGCGGCGCCAACATGGAAAACCTCCGCCTGCTCCAACAAGACTACCCCGCCCTCAAAATCATCAAGCTCGAGCAAAACTACCGCTCCTCCGCCCGCATCCTGCGCGTGGCCAACCAAGTTATCGCCAACAACCCCAAACTCTTCCCCAAAACCCTCTGGAGCCAATACGGCGAAGGCGAACCCGTGCGCATCATCGCCTGCCAAAACGAACAACACGAAGCCGAATACGCCGCCGGCAGCATCATCCGCCGACGCAACCAAAGCGGCGGCAGCCTCAACTACGCCGACTTCGCCATCCTCTACCGCAGCAACCACCAAGCCCGCCTGTTTGAAGAAGCCCTGCGCAGCGCCCACATCCCCTACCGCGTTTCCGGTGGCCAAAGCTTCTTTGACAAAGCCGAAATCAAAGACATCCTCGCCTACCTGCGCCTGCTCGCCAACCCTGACGACGACCCCGCCTTCCTGCGCGCCGCCACCACCCCCAAACGCGGCATCGGCGACGCCACCCTCAGCAGCCTCAACCGCTACGCCGCCGCAGCCTCCTGCAGCCTCTACGCCGCCGCCAACACTGCCGAAGCCCTATCCCAGCTTCCCGCCGCCGGCCGCGAATCCCTGCGGCAGTTCACCGCCCTCATGCAAAGCTACCAAAGCCGCGCCCAAAGCGAGCCCGCCGGCAGCCTCATCCAAGAGCTCCTGGCCGACATCCGCTACGAAACCTACCTGCTCGAACACGAAGAAGGCAAAAGCGGCGAAATCAAATGGCGCAACGTGCAAGATTTATGCGCCTGGCTGGACAGGAAAGGCGAACAAGACGGCAAAACCCTGATCGAACTCTCCCAAACCATCGCCCTGATGAACCTGCTCGACAGCCGCAGCAAAGAAGAAACCGACACCGTCACCCTCTCCACTCTGCACGCCTCCAAAGGCCTCGAATACCCCCACGTCATCCTCGCCGGTTGCGAAGAAGGCCTCTTCCCCCACGCCGACAGCGTAGAAGAAGGCAACCTCGACGAAGAACGCCGCCTCATGTACGTCGGCATCACCCGCGCCAAACACAGCCTCACCCTCACCCACTGCGTCAAACGCCGCCGCCAAGGCGGCTGGCAATTCCCTGAGCCCAGCCGCTTTATCGGCGAAATGCCCCAAGCCGACCTCAAAATCCTCGGACGCAAAGGCGGCGAACCCATCGTGAGCCACGAAGAAGGTAAAGCCAACCTGCGCAGCATGCTCGATATGCTCAACGCCAAAATGGGGCAGAAAAAATAAGGGACTGACGTAGATTAGCCTTAAATTCCACACAATCCCCGCAGGATTTTAAGCTACCGGGATGGTGTATTGAAGTTAAATCGAAATTCGCACCTTTTCAAGAATAGGAAATATTGCAGTCGATTCCGTTGTATTTATGTAAGACGTGCTTTGCCTGATTACAAAAATTTTCGATGCCGTTGATGCAGTTCCCGCAGTCTGTAAACCGGCTCGTACGGTCAGCCCGGCATGTTGCCAACGGCCTCCGCCTAGTAAGGCTACCTGAAAGCATCAGCTTCAGCGACGTGAAAACCAAGCTGCGGTTTGCCACCCGTTCCCCTGTTAGCCCACATCGGACGGGGAATGGTTTTCAGGTAGCCTTTTCGTATTCCAGCTGCAAAGTTTATTCCACCACAATCTGCGGGAAACGGTTGCTGAAGTCTTTGCCTTTGGCGGCCACGGCCAGGGCGGTTTGCCAGGCGGCTTCGGTGTAGATTTGGGCGATGGCGGGGTGGGCGGCCTGCATTTGGGCGGCGCTGCCGCTATCCATGGCTTCGCGCACGGGCAGGCTCAGGGGCAGCTGGCCAAGCAGCGGCACACCGAGGCGTTCGGCCAGCGCTTTGCCGCCGTCTTGGCCGAAAATGGGCTCGTGGTGGCCGCAGTGGCTGCAGATGTGCACCGACATGTTTTCCAGCACGCCGAAAATGGGGATGTTTACTTTGCCGAACATGTCCACGGCTTTGCGCGCGTCGATGAGGGCGATGTCTTGCGGGGTGGTTACCACGATAGAGCCAGTAACGGGGATTTTCTGTGACAGGGTGAGCTGGATGTCGCCGGTGCCGGGCGGCAGATCGACAAACAGGTAGTCTACATTGTCCCATTCGCTTTGAAACAGCAGCTGCTGCAGGGCTCGGCTCACCATGGGGCCGCGCCACACCACGGCTTGGTCGGTGTCCACCAGAAAGCCGATAGACATCACTTGGATGCCTTCGGTCGAGCGCACGGGGATGAAGTGCTTGTTTTCCTGCTGCGGTTTGCCGGCGGGCACGCCGAGCATGGTGGGCTGGCTGGGGCCGTAGAGGTCGGCATCAAGAATGCCCACGCGCGCGCCCATGTTGTGCAGTGCCACGGCAAGGTTGGCGGCGGTGGTGGATTTGCCCACGCCGCCTTTGCCGGAAGCCACAGCGATGATGTTTTTCACGCCGTTGATGGTGCGCACGCCAGGCTGGACTTTGCGGGCAGTGATTTCGCTGCGGATATTGGTTTGCACGTTTGTGGTAACCCCAGCTTGGGCCAGCGCGGCGGCGATGTTTTGCTTGAGCTGGTCGGCAATGTGGCCAACGGGAAAGCCGAAGCAAAGTTCGATTTGCAGGCCGCCGGCGGTTTGCACGATGATTTTCAGGGCATGGCTGCTGCCGATGGTGAGGCTGCTGCGGGGAATGGCGACCGCTTCGACGGCGGCGCGCAGGGCGTTATCGTTATGCATGATGTTTTTCCTTGAGGTGTGTGTGGATTGGGGAAACAGGCTACCTGAAAACGGGAAATGCCATTTCAGGTAGCCTGTTTGGTTGGCCGGGTGTTTTAGCGGGTTGGCTACGAGAATAGCCGTTTGGCCAGTTCGCTGCCGGGCTCGATGCCCACCCGTTTCATTTCGTCTTGCCGCGCCACCACATAGCTGCGGATTTCTTTCAGCCATTGGGTGGAAAGCTCTTCGAGTTTGTCGTTTACCAAATCCAGGCCGAGCATGCTGGAAAGCTTAACCGCGATATCCATGAAGCGGTTGAAGTTTTTCTCGCCGTCGGGGATGTGCGGGGCATCAAACAGCATGCTGATGCCGCGGTAGTTTTGGGTGGAGAGCAGGGTGGCGGTGAAGGCGCTGTTGTCGAGGGTGGAGATGGCAAATAGCGGCTCGCCTTTGGCGTCGTTCAGGTAGAACATGCCGTCGTGGGAAAGCTCGAAGCCTTGGCGCTCTATGGCGTTGCGCAATTCCACGCCACTCACGTTGTTGCGGGACACCAAATGAATGGCGATGGTTTGATCCACGCGGGCGCATAGATCGTCCAGCGGGCGGGCGATGGAGAGGAAGGTGTCGATGTCGGTGAGCAGCAGGCCGCCGTCCATTTTCTCGGCAAAGGCGTTGGCCTGTTCGCCGAATTGTTCCAAATCGGCAATGCTGGCCAAGCCGTTGCGGCTGATGGCTTGCAGACCGATCACGAAGCCTTGGTAGTACACGCTGGGAATCGGCTCAGCAATTTGGAAACGGTCGTCCATGGTGCAGCCGGCGATATGGAAGCGGTGGCGGCTGGAAAGGCGCGGCATGGCGTGCAATTCCTGCGGCTCTTTTAGGGAGATGTAGCAGAGGTAGTCGAAGCGGCTGTCGAACCAGGGCAGTTGCTGTTTGGCCAAATCCTGCAAATCGAGCAGCAGCTTGCGTTTGGCGGGCTCTTGGGTTTGCGAGGGCGCGGCGGCTGGTATGGGTTGGAAGTTGAAAGCAGGGGCTTTAACGGCGGGCTCGGCCTGCAATATGGGCTCGGCCGGGGTGTTGTCGGGTTCGGCAGGCGTTTCGGCAACGGGGATTTCGTCGGCCTGTTTGCCCGAGCGGCTGAATTTGATGAAGGCTGGCTGCAGGCGCGGGGCAGCCTCTGTTTCGGCGGCGAGGGCTTGCTGCTGGCCGTCGCGCACGGAATGGGTGTAGCTTTCCATCAGCGCGTCTTTATCGGCATGGCCGAACTGGGCGCGGATGGAATCGCGGTATTTCTTTTCCTGATAGGTGTTGTACAGCAATACGCCGAACACGGGGGCGAAAATGAGGATGGCGATAATTAGAATGGTGTTGGTGCTCATTGATACTTCCGAATGGGGTGCTGTCGAAACAGCGGAATTATATAGCGAAAAGACTTTCTTTCCCATAGACGGCCATTTCAAATAAAGCCATATTGTGTTGGCTTGGTTTGATTTGAAACGATTATTGGAGCGCGGGAGGAGTAAGGCTACCTGAAAGATACGTGCTATACAACGGCAACGGCTTCCTGTTTATTTGTCCTCATCCTGCCCGTGCTCTTTTCCTTCGCGTTCTTTTTCTTCCTGCTTCTGCTGCTTGGCGGTGAGCTCAGGCAGCTCAAAGTGGATGTTCAGGCCGTTGGGCTGCACGTTGGCGGCACTGATGCGGCCGTGGTGTTTGCCGATAACGTGGCGGGCAATGGCCAAACCGAGGCCAGTGCCGGGTTTGTGTGCGCCGCTGTCGGCGCGGTAGAAGGCGGTGAAGATGTGCGGCAGCTGGCGTTCGTCCACACCGGGGCCGTTGTCGGCAATGTCGATGTGCCAATGGTGTTTGTGGCCGGAGAGGCGGATGTGGATTTTGCTGCCTTCGGGGCTGTAGGCCATAGCATTGCGCAAGACGTTGTCGAAAGCGCGGTAGAGGTAGCCCTCATTGGCGGAAACGGTGGCGTCGGTATCGGCGGGGTCGTAATGGAAATCGATTTGCTGATTGTTTTGGCAGGCGATGGCGCGACAGTCTTCTACTAGGTTTTCCAAAAAGGGCACGAGCTTGAGCGGGTCTTTTTCCATTTCCACGTTGGCAGTTTCCAAACGGGAGAGGGTGAGCAACTCGCCCACGAGTTTGTCCATGCGGGTGAGCTCGGATTCGAGGCGCTTGATGTTTTGCTCCTGTTTGTGCGGCTGCACTTGCAGCAGGGCAAGCAGCGCCTGCATACGCGCCAGCGGGGAGCGCATTTCGTGTGAAACGTGGTGTAGCAGATGGCGTTCGCGTTCCACCAGTTTTTGCAGGCGGCTGGCCATGTGGTCGAACTGGACGGCGAGTTTGGCCAGCTCGTCGCGCCGACCGAGCAGCTGGTGGGAAATGCGGGTTTCAAGGTCGCCTTCGGCCAGACGGCTCATGCCGCGTTCCAGCGTGCGGATGGGTTGAGAGATATTGCGGGCGAGGATGTAGGCTAAGAGCAGGCCGACGATGATGATGAAGCTGAGGATGATGAGCTCGTGCCACACGGGCGCCATTTCCATGCCGGGAATCATCAGCGGGGAAGGCGGGCGGGTAGGCTGCTGTTTGTCCCAGTCGGCCAACATGAAGATATATTCTTCGCCCAAGGGGTCGTAGGCCACGCGCACTGCGCGGGAGTTGGGATATTCAGAGGCGAATTTGCGTGCGGCGAGGATGCGCGAGGGCTCAATCTGACGCTGAAAAATATCGGTTTTGCTGTCGCCGGAAATTACTAGGATATTGTCGAAGGTGGGGGTATTGTTCCAGTCTTGCAGGGTTTCGCGTACACCGGAGAGGCCGCGGGTTTGGAACACGGTTACAGTGCTGTTGAGCAGGCCGGTTTCAAAGGCGCGCTGCTGTTTGAAACGGCTTTCAGCCATTTTGTCTTGCACCAGCCAGAAGGAGAAGCTGGCCACGAAAATGGCGGCGATGATGACGAAAAAAAAGGTGAGGAAAATCCGCTGGAACAGTTTCATGAATATGCTTTGGCGGGAAGGTTTGGCAGGCCACAAAACAATGCCGCCATCAGTCGGTTTGGGCTTGGCGGCGGCCGTTGGGTGAATGGCGCAAATGAAGAAGCGGTATTTCAAGTAGCCTTTATCTCGTTCGATGGAGGCTACTTGAAAGCGTAAGCTTCAACACAAGTTAAAATCAAAACATCAGTTTTTCACAAACAAATAACCTAGGCCGCGCACGGTTTGGATGAGTGAGGCATCGCCCAGTTTATGGCGGATGCTGGAAATATGCACGTCGATGCTGCGGTCGAACTTGGCTAGCTTGCGGTCGAGTGCTTCGAGAGAGAGGGTTTCTTTGTTTACCACCTGGCCGGCGTGACGCATCAGCACTTCCAGCAGGTTGAACTCGGTGCTGGTAAGTTCCAGCGGGGCTTCGTTAATGGTGGCTTGGCGTTTGGCTGGGTAGAGGGTTACACCGCTCACGGAAATCACATTGGGCGTGCTGTTGTCCGGCTCGGCCAGGCGGGTGCGGCGCAGAATAGCATTGATGCGCGCCAAGAGTTCGCGCGGCTGGCAGGGTTTGGGCACATAGTCGTCTGCGCCCATTTCCAGGCCGATGATGCGATCGATGTCATCACCTTTGGCAGTGAGCATGATGATGGGGATTTTGCTCTGCTGGCGCACGGTTTTGAGCACATCCAGCCCGCTGAGCTTGGGCATCATGGAATCCAGCACCACCACGTTGTAGTTGCCGGTGAGGATTTCGGTTACGCCGGCTTCGCCGTCCGGCACGCTGCTAACTTCCAGCCCTTCGGCGCTCAGGTATTCGGTTAAGAGCTCGGTGAGCAGGGCGTCATCGTCTACCAATAAAACACGGTTCATACTTACTCCTTAGTATTTTATGTGCCGTTGCAGCACGGAATTTTGCCGCCGGGGCAAACCCGGCAATATGACCAACTAACGTGATTTTTCAATCTCAGCAGCCGGAATTAGGCTGGTTGACTGTTGAATTTCAAGCGTCTTAACACTTTGCCTGATACAGGCGAACAAGCCAAATTCTTTTGCGAATCTTTGCGTAAGCCGGACGGGATATCACGGATGTTATGCTTATTTAAGCCTGGCAGGGGATTGAGCTTTATTTTAGTTCACAGAAACTCAGCCTTGGCTGTGCCAAGACATCGTTTGAACTACGTTGAAGCTGACACTTTCAGGTAGCCTTGCCTTCTGCCTCCATCACTGCTTCAATTAAAGCTGTTCCGTTTTCAATTCGAAACGCCACTTCCCAATCTTCCACTGCCATCTTATATACACGCTGCGGCGTATCCTGATAAGCCGGGCGCGGGTCTTGAGCGATGCTTTGTTCAAGCAACAGGCGGATAGTTGATGGCAAGGTGGCAGCTGTTTCCTCATCTAGCCAAGCTACTTCGAGCGGCACGGGCGGAACGGTGGCGAAGCCTGAAGCAGCATCGGGCTGAGCCTCCACAAAGGGCAGATAGGGCTTGATATCTAACACCGGCGTGCCATCGAGCAAATCCGCTCCGCCACACCATAGCCGTACTCCACCATCGGTTTCAATGCGCTCCAGCTTGAGTAGGGAAAGCCCCAACGGGTTGGGCCGGAACGGGCTGCGCGTGGCAAATACGCCCATTTTCCGGTTACCGCCCAAACGCGGCGGCCGCACCAAAGGCTGCCAGCCTGCCCCGGCCACGCCGTGAAACACGAACTGCACCCAAATATGGCTGAAGCTTCCCAACCCGCGCACGCAATCGGCAGGAAACTCGGGCAGCAGCTCGATATACACCTGGGCGGAAGGCACCAAGCCGGGCTGGCGCGGCACACCGAATTTCTGTTTATAAGGAGAGCGAACGTAGGCGATGGCTTGCAGGATATGGGTGGCTGGCATGGCTTGGAGCAATCAATATGAGCATAGAGTGAGATAAAAGGCTACCTGAAAACGCCAACTTCAACAAAGCTGGAGCTGAGTTTCTGCGAAGCTGAAATTAAGTTTTGGCAAAGCAGCAAGGTGATGGCATCACAACGCCGCCTTACTGCGTCCTCCATGTTCTGCCCCCCAATGAAAACCGGCAACCTCGGAATTCTCGGGCTGCCGGCCTGATTTCACTAATGCGGCGTTGAATTTAAATCAGCTTACTGCTGGCGTTGGCAAGCGGTTTCTACGCTGTTGCCATAGGGGTCTTTGAAGCTGAACGCGGCTTCATTGCCCTTACGGTGCCACTCGGCGCCGCTGCCGAACAGGCCGCGGTTAGAGGTGTAGCGCTCGCCGGAGCCGGAAGTGGCGCGGTTGAGCACGGCACGTTTGTCGTCCAGTTGCAGGCTCACGCGGTCGGTACCTTGCTGGCGCACGGTTACAGACAGGCCGTTTTCACAGCTGAAACGCTCAACACTTGTGCGGCGCTCGCCACGGCGCTCGTGACGCGGAGCGGGCTCGTTGCCCTGGTCTTGCATGCTGTTTTCATGGCGTTGGTGATGGTGATGACGATGGCCGTCGTCTTGCGGGGCAGGCGCCACGCAGGCGGTCAGCAACAAAGCCAAAGAGGCCGGTACAGCCCAAGTACGTACTTTCATTGTGTATTTCCTATAAAATGAGAAAATACCGCCATAGCCGGCGGCGAGAACATCTTAGCCCAAAGTGTGCGGCATAAAAAGGGGGGTTAACCAAGATTTACGGCAATATCCCCTTATTCTGGCGAAAAGGCTACCTGAAAGTGTTTGGCCGCTTTCAGGTAGCCTTTGTTTTGGCAAGCCTAAGCTTTGGTTTTTGTGTTTTTCAGGTAGCCTCTTTATAAGACAGGCTGTATGTATCGATTGCCCTGCCGCCTGCTGTTTTAATCCTGCAAAAACGGATTGTGTTGTTTTTCGTGGCCGATGGTGGTGCTGCGGCCGTGGCCGGGCAACACTATGGTATCTTCAGGCAACACCAGCAGTTTCTCGCGGATATTGCGCAGCAAATCGGCATGGCTGCTGCGTTCGAAATCGGTGCGGCCGATGGATTCATAGAACAACACGTCGCCGGCAATTAGCAGGTTTTGTTCGGCGCAGTAAAACACCACATGGCCGGGCGTGTGGCCGGGTATGTGCAGCACTTGGAAGCGGTATGCGCCCACGTTCAACTCGTCGCCCTCTTCCAGCCAGCGGCTCGGGCTCACCGGCGCAGACACGGGGAAACCGAAGTTGGCGGTGATTTCGGGCAGGTTGTCGAGCAGCCATTGGTCGTCTCGGTGCGGGCCGATTACGGGCAACGGGGTATGCTGAATCATCTCGGCCACGCCGCCGGCATGGTCGAGGTGGCCGTGGGTGAGCCAGATTGCCTTGGGCTGCACGCCGAGCTTGGCAGCTTCTTCCAACAGCCATGGCACATCGCCGCCCACGTCTATCCACGCGGCTTCTTTGCTTTCTTCATCCCACAAAAGTGAGCAATTTTGGTGGAAGGGGGTAACGGCGAACACGGTAAGGTTGAGCGGCATGAGCAGGCTTTCTATAGATAAAGTTTTCAGGTAGCCAGCATTGTGCCGCCGCGCGCGCCAAAGGTAAACCTTTTTAAGGTTTGGTGTATCCGCTACAATGCATCATTTATCCCCTTTGCGAGCAAGTTCATGCACACGCCCAAACCCGACCCCGCCAACCTCTGCTGGCTCGATATGGAAATGACCGGCCTCAACCCCGAGCACGACCGCATCATCGAAGCCGCCGTGGTGGTTACCGATGCCGATTTAAACATCCTCGCCCAATCCGAATCCTACGCCATCCACCAAAGCGACGAACTGCTCAAAGGCATGGATGCCTGGAACACCAGCACCCACGAGCGCACCGGCCTCACCCGGCGCGTGAAAGATTCCACGCTTTCCGAAGCCGAAGTGGAGCAACGCCTGCTCGACTTTATTGCCCAATGGATTCCGCAGGGCGCCAGCCCCTTGTGCGGCAACACCGTGCACCAAGACCGCCGCTTCATGCAGCGCTACATGCCCCGCCTGGAAGCCTGGTTCCACTACCGCAACCTCGACGTATCCACCCTCAAAGAGCTCGCCCGCCGCTGGCATCCCGCTGCTTACAAAAGCTTCAGCAAAAAAGGCTCGCACCGCGCGCTGGACGACATTTTGGAGAGCATCGAAGAGTTGCGCCACTACCGCCAAACCTTCCTGCGCCTGCCCGAGGCCAACGGAACAAACCAAGAGGCTAGCTGAAACAGACGCGGCGAAGCCGCAACAGCCCGCCCGTTTGGATTCCGTTGAAGCCTGCGCTTTCAGGTAGCCTTCCCCCATGTTTTCAGGTAGCCCATCCATCCCTATTTAAGAAGACCATGCCCCGCAAACTCCTCCTTCCCGCCCTCGCCGCCCTGCTGCTGGCTGCCTGCGCCGCCAAGCCTTCGTTTGAACCGGCCATGCTCGTCCACTCTGTGCAACCGGTTTACCCGCCGCAGCTGGAAGAAATAGGTGTCAACGGCATTGCCCGCGTGCAAATGCGTGTCAACACCCAAGGTAGCGTCAGTAATGTACGGGTACTCTCCGCCTCCCACCAATTATTCGGTCACGCCGCCGCCCGTGCCGCCGAACAATATCGCTTTACCCCCGCCAAACACAACGGGAAAACAATAGAATCTAATATTTATCAGACCTTTTTATTCCGCAGCCCGTAAAACAGACCGATACTTCCAGAAAACACTCCACAATCCGATCTAAACACCCCTTCCCACACGCTAATCCCACCATGCTCCCCACCTCCCTCCCCGCCTGGCAAGCCCTGGCCGAACACCGCCGCGCCACTGCGCACCTCCACCTGCGCGAGCGCTTCGCCGCCGAGCCGAACCGTTTCGAGCGCATGCACGCCGAACTCAACGGCCTCCTGCTCGACTACAGCAAAAACCTCATCGGCGAAGACACCTTGGATTTGCTCTGCCGCTTGGCCGACGAATCCGGCGCGGCCGAACTGCGCCGCCAAATGTATGCCGGCGGGAAAATCAATCTGAGCGAACACCGCGCCGTGCTGCACACCGCCCTGAGGCTACCTGAAAATGCCGCCCCCGTGTATGTGGACGATATCAATATCGTGCCGCAGGTACACGCCGAACTAAACCGCGCCCTCGATTTCGCCGAACGCCTACAAAACGGCACGCACACGGGCTGCACTGGATTGCCTATCCGCGACGTGGTGAACATCGGCATCGGCGGTTCGGATTTGGGCCCGCGCATGGTGGCGCAAGCCCTTGCGCCCTATCGGCAAAACCTAAACGTACACTTCGCCGCCAATCTCGACAGTGCCGATTTAGACGGCATCCTGCGCCGCGTAGCGCCCGAAACCACGCTGTTTATCGTGGCCAGCAAATCCTTCCGCACCCCCGAAACCCTGCTCAACGCCCAAGCCGCGCGCCGCTGGTTTCTGCAATCCGGCCGCAGCGAAGCCGACATCGCCCGGCACTTCGCCGCCGTATCGGCCAATGTGGAAGCCGCTGCCGAATTCGGCATCGCCCCGCAAAACGTGTTCGGCATGTTCGACTGGGTGGGCGGGCGCTATTCCGTGTGGTCGGCCATCGGCCTGCCCGTGATGTGCGCCATTGGCCGCGAACATTTCCACGAATTTCTGCGCGGCGGGTACGATATGGACGAGCACTTCCTGCACGCCCCGTGGCGGCGCAACATCCCCGCCCTGCTCGCCCTCATCGGCATCTGGCAGCAAAACTTCTGCGGCAGCACCAGCCATATCGTTATCCCCTACAGCCACGGCCTGCGCCGCCTGCCTGCCCACCTCCAGCAGCTCGATATGGAAAGCAACGGCAAAAGCTGCAACCGCCACGGCAAGCCCGTGGATTTCGCCACCGGCGCCGCCATTTGGGGCGAAGCCGGCGTCAACTGCCAGCACGCCTTCTTCCAGCTTATCCACCAAGGCACGCAGGTGATTCCCGTCGATTTCATCGCCCCCCTCAACGGCGAAGGGGCAGACGACGGCCGCCACCTCCGGCTCGTGGCCAACGCCTTCGCCCAAGCCGAAGCCCTCATGCGCGGCAAAAGCGAAGCCGAAGCCCGCGCCGAAACAGCCGGGAAAGGGCTACCTGAAAGCGAACAAGCCGCCCTTGCCAGCCAGCGCAGCTTCCTCGGCAACCGCCCCAGCAACACCATCCTCGTCGAACGCATCACGCCCTACACCCTCGGCCTGATTCTCGCCATGTACGAACATAAAGTCTTCATGCAAGGTGCCGTGTGGGGCATTAATTCCTTCGACCAATGGGGCGTGGAATACGGCAAAGAACTCGCCCAAACCATCCTGCCCGAACTGCAAGGCGCCGAACCCGCCGGGCACGACGCCTCCACCGCCGCCCTGATCCAACGCTACCGGCAGCAGATGGGCAACAAACAGCCATAACAGCCAAAGAGAAGGCTACCTGAAAGCCAAGCGGGCATTTTCAGGTAGCCTTTTTCTTTGCTGCGGGCGAATACTGCCCTCTGTTGTGTTTGCGGCCAATCAAAATGCAGGCTGGCGAACCGAATGCCGTTCACACATACAGCAAGGCGAGCCAACGCCATATCGGACATTCAGTCAATCCGCCATACCTGCACATACCAACACATTTTTCAGGTAGCCTTCCCCGCCAACCCGCTATAATCCCCTTCTCTCCCCTTCGGAACCCCATCATGACCACAACTTGGCACAACGGCTGGTGGCAGGGCGCGGTGCATTGCCCTTCGCCCAACTTCTCGCCCCGCCCCGCCGGCGAAACCGTTTCGCTGGTGGTGCTGCACAACATCTCCCTGCCGCCCTTCGAATACGGCGGCAGCGCCATCCGCGATTTGTTCACCAACCGCATCAACCCACAGGCGCACCCCTTCTTCCCGCAGCTGGTGGATTTGCGCGTGTCCAGCCATTTTCTAATTGAACGCAGCGGGCAGGTGGTGCAGTTTGTGTCGGGCAACGACGCGGCGCACCACGCCGGCGTGTCACAATATCGCGGCCGCAGCGGCTGCAACGCCTTTTCGCTCGGCATCGAACTGGAAGGCTGCGATTTCGAACCTTTCACCGAGGCGCAATACCAAGCCCTGATTCCGCTGCTGCACAGCATGGCGGCGTACTACCCCATCGAAGCCGTAACCGGCCACCAACACATCGCCCCCGGCCGCAAAAGCGACCCCGGCCACTTCTTCGACTGGCCGCGCCTAGCCGCCGCAGGCGTGGTGCTGGCGGAAGGGATAACGGATGGACAAAACGCCCTAGCCGCAGCCGCAATACAGGCTACCTGAAAGCGTAAGCTTCAACGCAGTTAAAACGATGCCCGCTGTGCCAACGGAGTGAAAACGAACGCAGTGAATTTCGCCAAAATAGGACGGCAAAACGGCAGGATGCCAATACCACCCTACCCTAGCCGCAGGGCTGCGTTGCCGTGCCGCCGCGTATTCCCTCCTAAATATCGGCGTGAATGCCAAGTCCGCACAGATTCCCTATCCGTGCCTACCGGCATTTCACCCCGGCCCGGACATTCAAAAAGGCTACCTGAAATTTTAGCTACGCAGAAACTTCGCTGCGCTACGTTTTAACTCCGTTGAAGCTTACGCTTTCAGGTAGCCTTTGGTTTACCCTTCCCAATCTTCCAAGGCCAGCGGCCCGTTTTCCTTTACTTCCTCCATCACCACATAGCTGCGGCTTTCCACGGCGGAGGGCAGTTGCAGCAGGATTTTGCCGAGCATATCGCGGTAGGCGGACATATTTTGCAGTCGCACTTTGATGAGGTAGTCGTACTCGCCGGACACGAGGTGGCATTCGAGGATTTGCGGGATTTTCAGCACTTCGCGGCGGAATTCTTCAAAAATATCGCCGGATTTAGAATGCAGTTTGATTTCCACAAATACCAGCAAGCCGTAGCCCAAGCGGGCGGGGTTGAGGCGGGCGTGGTAGCCGCTGATGTAGCCGTCGCGCTCCAAGCGGCGTACGCGTTCGGTTACGGGGGTGGCGGACAGGCCGACGCGTTCGGCCAGCTCGGTCATGCTCAGGCGGGCATTTTCCTGCAAGAGCTTGAGGATGTGGTGGTCGATGCTGTCGGCTTCTTTGAAAGTGGGGCGGTTGGGCATGGGCTTCTCCTATCATTATCGTGATTGAAATAAGAATGCTGCTGCGTTGCCTGGCCGTACATAGGCCTCGTCTGCAGCCAGTCGCCTCGTCCCATTCTTATTTTAATTCGCTTATGAAAGCACTTCTCTGTAGTTTCAAATAAAGGCTACCTGAAAAGTTTTCAGGTAGCCTTTGCTTTCTCTAGGGTCTGTTGACATTTAATTTTCCAAATAGATTTTTGCTCCCAAGGCGGCAGATTCAAGGCGGAAACTGCAGCAAGGTTGGATACCTTGCGAGGATTTCCAACGTGGAAGATGCTGGCTTGGGGGCAAAAAGACACGGAAACTATTGAATGCCGACAGACCCTGGGCAGCCTGCGCTTATTGCTCGCGGGTTTGATCCAGCAGGGCTTTCATGGAAAGGCGAACGCGACCGCGGTCGTCCACTTCCAGCGCTTTCACGCGCACGTTTTGGCCGACTTTGAGGTAGTCGTTCACGTCTTTCACGCGCTCGTGGGCGATTTGGCTGATGTGCACCAGGCCGTCTTTGCCGGGCATCACGGATACGATGGCGCCGACGTTGTTGTCCAAAATCTTAATCACCACGCCGTTGTACACCTGGCCCACTTCCACTTCGGCAGTGATTTCTTCGATGCGTTTGCGGGCGGCTTCCACGGCTTCCACATTCACGGCGGCGATGGTGATGGTGCCGTCGTCTTCAATGTTGATTTCGGTGCCGGTTTCGGCGGTAAGGGCGCGGATGGTTTCGCCGCCTTTGCCGATAACGTCGCGGATTTTGTCTTGGTTAATCTTCATGGTGAAGAGGCGCGGCGCGTGCTGCGAGAGCTCCTGTGGGCCGGCCACGGCGGCTTTCATCTGCTCGAGGATGTGCAGGCGGGCTTCTTTGGCCTGTGCCAGGGCAATCTGCATGATTTCTTTGGTGATGCCTTGGATTTTGATGTCCATCTGCAGGGCGGTAACGCCTTCGGTGGTACCGGCCACTTTGAAGTCCATGTCGCCGAGGTGGTCTTCGTCGCCCAAGATGTCGGTGAGCACGGCGAATTTGTTGCCTTCCAGAATCAAGCCCATGGCGATACCGGCCACATGGGCTTTGAGCGGCACACCGGCGGAGAGCAGGCTCAAACAGCCGCCGCACACGGAAGCCATGGAAGAAGAGCCGTTGGACTCGGTAATTTCAGATACCACACGCATGGTGTAGCTGAATTCTTCGGGTGAGGGCAGCACGCCGAGCAGGGCACGTTTGGCCAGGCGGCCGTGGCCAATTTCGCGGCGTTTGGGCGCACCCATGCGGCCGCATTCGCCGGTGGAATAGGGCGGGAAGTTGTAGTGCAGCATGAAGCGGTCGGTGTATTCGCCGCTCAAGGCATCAATGATTTGCTCGTCGCGCTGGGTGCCGAGGGTGGCCACGGCCAGGGCTTGGGTTTCGCCGCGTGTGAAGAGGGCGGAACCGTGGGTGCGCGGCAGCACGCCGGTTTGGATGTTGATGGGGCGCACGGTGCGGGTGTCGCGGCCGTCGATGCGTGGTTGGCCGGCCAGAATCTGGCTGCGCACTACATTGGCTTCCAAATGTTTGAAAATGCCTTTGATTTGGTTGGCGGCGAGCGTGTCGGTGTCTTCCGTGATCAGCGCGGCTTCCACGGCAGCCCAGGCTTCGTCCAGCTTGGCGGTGCGCGCCTGTTTTTGGCGGATTTTGAAGGCTTCGGACACGGTTTGCCCGGCAATTTCCTGCACTTTGGCCACCAGGGCGGCATCGGTTTCGGGCGCTTTCCAGTCCCACACTTCGGGGTTGACCGCATCGGCCAGCTCGTTGATGGCGCGGATAACGGCCTGCATCTGCTCATGGCCGTATACCACGGCGCCGAGCATCACGTCTTCGGGCAGGATTTGGGCTTCGGACTCCACCATCAGCACGGCTTGTGCGGTGCCGGCCACCACCAAATCCAGCTGCGATTTGGCCAGCTGGGTTTTGGTCGGGTTCAGCACGTATTCGCCGTTCAGGTAGCCCACGCGGGTGGCACCGATGGGGCCGGCGAAAGGCACGCCGCTCAATACCAGCGCGGCGGAAGCGCCAATCATGGCGGGGATGTCGGAATCGATTTCCGGATCAACCGATACCACCGTGGCCACGATTTGGATGTCGTGGAAGAAGCCTTCGGGGAACAGCGGGCGGATGGGGCGGTCGATCAGGCGGCTGGTGAGGATTTCTTTTTCGCTCTGTTTGCCTTCGCGCTTGAAGAAGCCGCCGGGGATTTTGCCTGCGGCATAGGTGCGCTCCAGATAATCCACGGTGAGCGGGAAGAAATCCTGCCCGGCTTTCACTTCTTTGTTAGCAGTAACAGCCACCAGCACCACGGTTTCGCCCATGGATACTTTCACCGCACCCGCAGCCTGGCGGGCGATTTCGCCGGTTTCGATGGTTACGGTGTGCTGGCCGTATTGGAAGGATTTGACGTGTTTGTTAAACATTAAGATTCCTTTAGAAGAAGGCCGCTGCCGCTAAAACACTAAGCATAAGCCCGCACGGGCGCAGGCGCATGGTTAGGGTTTCAGACAGGCAGGGCAGGTTGGAAATAAAACAAAGGTTTGAGGCTACCTGAAAGCGTAGCCCGAAACCGGCGCGCATTCTAACACGCTGCCGGAACGATTGCACCGTATATAGCTAAAAGTAATTATTTTTTCTTGCCAAGCGACGAGTTGCAAGCAGCGTGTAATACCGCAAGATGAGGTAGAGCTGCGTAAATAAAAAGTACTTGGGCTATCGGTCAAGATAATCTGTTTTTCAGGTAGCCTCAACCATACAGGCTACCTGAAAGCGAGAGTTTCAACGAAGTTAAAATCCAAGCCCTTCTGTCGAGCCAAATCATCCGCCCTGCGCTAAAATACAGCCCTTTCCCACTCATCCCTCATTTATTCCACCATGCCCCTTATTCCATCTCGGCTCAAATGGCTTTCCGCGCGCGTGCTGGCCGCGCTGCCGATGCTGGTTAGCGTATGCATGGCCGTGCTGGCCGTGTGGTATTGGCAGAAGCCGCTGATGTGTATGCCGTTGGTGCTCGGTGTGATTGCCGGTGGCCTGGTGGATTTAGACAACCGCCTCACCGGCCGCATCCAAAACCTGCTCTCCACCATTGCCGCCTTCAGCGTTTCCTCGCTCACCGTGCAATTTACGTTCGGCCAGCCGCTGCTGTTTCTGCCCGCGATGACGCTGCTCACCTTCGTGTTTACCCTGTCCGGCGCCATCAGCCTGCGCTACCGCACCGTCTCCTTCGGCACGCTGGTAGTGGCGCTCTACACCATCCTCACCATCAACCACAGCATGGTTTGGTATGCCAACACCCTGCTTATTTTGTGCGGCACGCTGCTCTACAGCGGCAACACCCTGCTGCTGCATCTTATTTTGCCGCACCGCCCCGTGCAAGACAGCATGGCCGCCGCCTATACCGAGCTGGCGGGCTATCTCGACATCAAAGCCCAATTTTTCGACCCCGACGACCCCGACCAGCTCGAGCAGCGGCAAATCGCGCTGGCCATGCAAAACGGCAAAGTAATCGCCGCCTTCAACCAAGTGCGCAGCGCCTTGTTTTACCGCATGCGCGGCCAGCACCGCCACCCGCGCACCGCCCGCATGCTGCACTACTACTTTGCCGCGCAAGACATCCACGAGCGCGCCAGCTCCAGCTACATCGGCGAATACCGCCGTTTTGTGGCCGAGCTCAGCCACAGCGACCTCATCTTCCGCATCCAGCGGCTGATCGAATGGCAGGCGCAGGCCTGCCGCGACGTGGCGCACAGCCTGCAACGCGGCAGCACGGCGCCGGACAATGCCAAATTAGACAAACTGGCCGCAGGCATCCGCCGCTCGCTCCAGCACCACCAAGCCGCCCAAGCCGATAAGAGCCCGCGCAGCCTGCGCCGCCTCATCGACAACCTCTACGGCATCAACTACCAGCTCACCCACCTAGCCGGCGAGCAAGCAGACTACACCGAAGCCAACGAGCAAACCCGCATCGTGCGCGAAGATGCCGGCAGTTGGCGCAGCCATCTCAATATCCTGCGCCGCCACCTCAGCTTCGAATCCGGCGTATTCCGCCACGCCGTGCGGCTTTCCATAGTGGTGTTCCTCTGCATCGCCCTAGTGGAAAGCCTCAAGCTGCCCATGGGCTACTGGGTGCTTCTCACTGCCGTATTCGTGTGCCAGCCCAACTATTCCGCCACCAAAAGCCGCCTTATCCAGCGCGTGGTCGGCACGATGGCCGGCGTGGCCGTCGGCTCGCTGTTGCCTTATTTCACCCCCTCGCTTGCCACCCAGCTGGCAGTGGTGGCTGTTTCCAGCACCCTGTTTTTCTTCTTCCGCACCAACAAATACAGCTACTCCACCTTCTTCATCACCATCCAAGCCCTCACCAACCTCAACATCGCCGGCCTGCACGGCACCGACGCCCTGCCCTGGCGGCTGCTTGATACCATCGTCGGCTGCGCACTGGCCTGGTGGGCCGTATCCATGCTCTGGCCCGACTGGCGCTATCTTTCCCTTGCCCGCACCGCCCAACGTGCCCTTGCCGGCAACGCAGGCTACCTGAAAAGCATCACCGGCCAGCTCCAATACGGCGGCCATTGCGACGATGCCGCCTACCGCGTCGAACGCCGCCGCGCCCACGAACGCGCCGCCCAACTGAGCAGCACCCTTTCCGATATGTCCGGCGAACCGAAAAAATATGCCGCCCAACTGCCCGGCGGCTTCACCCTGCTCAAAACCGTTTACGCCGTCAACGGCTACATCTCCGCCCTCGGCGCCTACCGCAGCCGCCTCAGCCCCGACCAAATCGAGCCCGATTTCAAAGTCGCCTTCGCCCGGGCCGCTAACGAAACCGCCCGCCTGCTCGAACAGCTGCCCGGCCTGACCGAAGCCGAATTTCAGGTAGCCTACAGCGCCCTACGCCAACAACTCACCGCCCTGCGTCCCGATAGCAGCGCCAGCCGCCACGCCCACACCCTCTGGCAGCAGCTCTCCCTGATCGCTAAACTCCTGTTCCCCGCCTACCAAGCCTTGCAAGACGCGGATGACACCCAAACCGAAACGCAGGAGGCAGCCACAGCGAACACCAGCGGTTAGGCAATGCTTTGTGTCCTAAAAAGGCTACCTGAAAACGATGTCTTGGCGTAGCCAAGGCTGAGTTTCTGCAAAGCTAAAGCGTAAGCTTCAACGGAGTTAAAACGGAGCGAAGCGGAGTTTCTGCGAGGCCAAAAACGCAGCAGATTTTCCGCACAGCGAAGTGCCGCTGCCACGCAGTTAAAACGCGGCTTCCATCGGAGGCCACGTTATAGAGTTTTCAGGTAGCCTGAACCGGCAGCCTAGCCATGCGGTTTTGCATCATGCAGCTATTCAAACACTCGCCCAAGCAAAAGGCTACCTGAATTTTCAGGTAGCCTTTTATGCAGTTAAACCCCGGCGGAAACTTTCTCCCATGCTTCCAAAATCAATTCGGGGCGGTTGCTTTGCAGCAGGCTGGCATCGGAGAGCATCTGCCGCCACACCCGGGCATGGTTGCGGCCGTGCAGCAGACCGAGGTAGTGGCGCAGCATGTGGCGGATGGTGAGGCCTGGGTCGGCAGCGAGCGAGCGCTGCATATAGTGGTAGAGCGCGTGAATCAGGGTGTCGAAATCGGTTTCAGGTAGCCTTTCGCCGTAAAACAGCCTGTCCCACGATTGCATCAGCATAGGGTTGTGATAGGCCTCGCGGCCAATCATCACGCCGTCGACGTGTTGCAGGTGTTCGGCAATTTCGGCATTGGTTTTGATGCCGCCGTTGATGATGATTTCCAGCTGGGGAAAATCCTGTTTGAGGCGGTAAACATAGTCGTATTTCAAGGGCGGTACGTCGCGGTTTTCTTTGGGCGAAAGGCCTTCCAGCCAGGCATTGCGGGCGTGGACGATATAGGTGCGGCAAGCAGTTTTGTCTGCGAGCGTGCCCACAAAATCGCATACGGTTTGGTATTCGGTTTGGCGGTCGATGCCGATGCGGTGTTTCACGGTTACGGCGCAATCGGGCGCGGCTTCCTGCATGGCGTTGAGGCAATCGGCCACCAAATCCACTTCGTTCATCAAGCAGGCGCCGAACGCGCCTTTTTGCACGCGCGGGCTGGGGCAGCCGCAGTTGAGGTTGATTTCGTCATAGCCCCAGCCTGCTGCGATGGCGGCGGCCTTGGCCAAATCGGCCGGGTTGCTGCCGCCCAGCTGCAGGGCAACCGGGTTTTCGCTTTCGTCTTTGCCTAAAAAACGCTCGGCCTGGCCATGGATGATGGCGCCGGCATGAATCATTTCGGTGTAGAGCCAGGCATGGCGGCTGATTTGGCGTGCCATGTAGCGATAATGCCGGTCTGTCCAGTCCAGCATCGGCGCAATCGAAAGGCGGTGTGTACCAATATAATCAGTATATTGCTTGTTTGTATTTGCTTTTTCTGGGTTTTCGGTTTGTATCATTTCGGATTATTTCGGTTTATTTTTGCTTATTTCCGTTTATTTGTTGTACCATAAATGCACCATTTTTTGATTTTTTACCGATGGTGCAAACATGGGAACGATCATAAGGCGCACAAACCCCAGCGGGGCTGTGGTGTATCGGGCGCAAGTCCGCATAAAAAAGGCGGATGCGCCCGCTTATAGCGAGTCTAAAACATTTACGAAAAAAGCTCTAGCCGCCGAATGGCTCAAGCGGCGCGAAGCTGAGATTGAGGCAAACCCAGATTTAATACTTGGCATCAAAAAGAATCGGATGCCGACACTTGCCGCAGCCATTGATAGCTACCTAGCCGAGCTGCCGGCAGTTGGGCGCAGTAAAAAGCAGGGGCTGTTATTTCTACGTGGTTTTCCGATTGCTGCGCTGCCGCTGGATAAAATCACGCGCGATCAGGTAGCCTTGTTTGCACAGCAGCGGCATAACGGTATACCGGAAATGGGATTACCGCCAGTACAACCGCCCACAATCATGCAGGATATACAGTATATCCGCATTGTCTTAAAACATGCGTTTTATGTGTGGAATTTGAAAGTTAGCTGGCAGGAAATTGAATTTGCCCTCGAGGGGCTGAGGAGAAGTAGGATTATTGCGCAGGCAACGCGCCGCAGCAGGCTGCCTACAGGCGACGAGCTGCAACGGCTCACCAACTATTTTTACAAGATGTATGCCGTTATCAAAAGCACGGTGATTCCCATGCACTTGATTATGTGGCTGGCGATTTACACCTGCCGCCGCCAAGATGAGATATGCCGCATGATGCTGGCTAATTTTGATCGTGCTGCCGGTGAGTGGATGATCCGTGACATCAAACACCCGGATGGCAGCCGTGGCAACGACAAAGCTTTTGCCGTTAGTCCGGCCGCACTATCCGTAATCGATGAGCTGCTGCAGGATGACGTGCAGCAACGGATGGCACGCATTACTGAGCGGCCAGGCAGCCTTGTGCCGCTCAAAGCCACCAGCATCAGCGCCCAATTTACCCGCGCCTGCAAAGTGCTGGACATCCACGACCTACGCTTCCACGATTTACGACATGAGGGAGCAACACGACTAGCTGAGGATGGGGCAACCATTCCGCAAATCCAGCAATACACCCTGCATGATTCGTGGGGCAGCCTGCAACGCTATGTCAATTTGCGGCGGCGCGGCGACAGGCTGGACTTTGCCGAGGCAATCGCTAATGCGAAAAAGGTATATCTGTAAAATACACACAAATACACATAAAATACTTGACAAATAATTTATCGTGTGTAATAATACACACACTTAGACAGCAGGAGGCACTTAATGAAAAACAGCCACGAAATCATCAAAGCCCTGAAAGCCGACGGGTGGGAACTGAAAAGAGTAAACGGTAGCCACCATATATTTTATAAACCAGGCGAAAAATTCCCAATCACCATATCCCACCCAAATAAAAATCTATCGATAGGCCAGATAAAGGATGCAGAAAGGAAATCAGGACTAAAACTAAGATAATAGCACTGCCCCGAAGGGGGCGGTCGCACCCGCCTCAAAATTGTCTAAGCTGCTACACCAATTCAAAAAAACAGGAGCAAAAAATGAAAGCATTTGCATTAGCCATCTATAAAGATGCAGACAATCCCACTTACGGCGTAGTCGTGCCGGATGTGCCGGGCTGTTATCCCTGCGGCGACACCATCGAGGCCGCCATTGAGGACAGCAAGGCAGCCATCAAAGCGCATATTGAATTTATGCTGGAGAACGATTTAGAAGTAGACTTAACCACGCACTCGATTGAAGAATTACGAGCCAATGCCGATTATGCCGATGCCATAGCATGGGGCATTGCCGAAATCGACGAGAGCAACCTATCCGCCAAGCAAACCCGCTTTAACGTCAGCTGGCCGGAATACCTGCTGGCCCAGGTGGATAGATATGCCGCCGAAAATCATGATACCCGTTCCGGATTTTTAGCTAAGGCGGCGCTGGCAGAGATTGAAAGAAAAACAAAAGCAGCGATTTAATATTGGGGGCTGCCCAAAAATTTAGGCAGCTTTTTCAGGTAGTCTGAAATCAAAACAATGCTGCTTGTTTTTCCACTGGCGTAAAGTTGCAAATCACTAATTCCCCGCTGGTTTTTAAATCAGTGTTGTTGGATACCGTGTATTTAATCTCCAGCCGCCGCATCCAAAACTCCGAAAACAGCGCGGCTATATCCGGGTGGTCGTTGATACTCAACATTAACTTACCCTTCATATTGCGCATAGCCGCCGCCAGTCTCTCAAATTGCGACCATTCAAAATCCACGCCATAGCCGGTTGTCTCCCAATATGGCGGATCGGCATAAAAAAACGTGTGCGGCCGGTCGTATCGCTCCACACAAGTCAGCCAATCACCATGCTCAATATACGCACCAGACAAACGTCGGTGTGCCGCCGCCAGTCTTTCGTGCACCATAGCAATATCAAAAGCCCGGCCAGTGGTGGCATAGCCAAAATTCTGCCCGTCAATTTTGCCGCCGAAGGCGTGTTGCTGTAAAAAAAAGAAACGTACCGCGCGCTGGATATCGGTCAAAGTTTTTAAATTGATCGCCTGAAACCAATCCCAATCCTCACGGCTGCCAAGCATAAACTCAAAATGTCGGCAAAACTCGTCAAAATGACAGCGCACCACCCGATACAAATTAACAAGCTCACCATTGATGTCGTTAATCACATCAGTTTTTGCCGGTTGCTCGCGCATAAAAAACAAGGCCGCGCCACCGGTGAACAGCTCCACATAGCACTCATGCGGCGGGAATAGCGGTAATAATTGGTCGGCAAGGCGGCGTTTGCCACCCATCCACGGAATAATCGGTTGTGTTGCATCACTCATTTGCAGGCTCCAAAGCAGCAAGCCTGCTTGCGGGCAAGCCTGCTAAAAAATAATGCCCACACAAAGGAGGGCGAGGAAACCGCCGCAAAGCGGCGGCAAATCGGCTATAATCTGCCCAATACGCCCGCTATGCCTCTGCCCGCTGTATCCGGGCACGCACAAATCGGCGGGGTTTTACTTATCTGCCGTACCGGCCACCACGCGCCCGTATGCCTGCCACTCGGCCAGGTCGTTGCGCTGGGTGTCGGCTATTTCTGCCAATCCTGCATATTCTTTCGCGCAGTTGCCGAATAACTGCCAGCCTCGGGCAGCGGCTTCATCAGCCGCGCCGGCGGGGCCGGTGGCTTGGGGCAGGGGGCGACTACGGGCAGCGGCGTAGGCGCGCACGCGCTCAAGCTCGCCGCGCAGATTATCCACAGCAATTTTTGCATTTTCTCTTTCCTTTTCCACTTCGGCCTGCGCGGCGGCCAATTCTGCCTGCGCCTGCCTTTCTTTTTCCAAAACTGCGCCGGTTTGTTTCGCCAGCGCCTCGGTTTGCTGCTGCTTCAGCTTGGTCTCGGCGGCACGGTAGCCCGCGCTGTAGCGTTGCCTACCATACCAATATTCCCCGCCTACCACCGCCGCCAACAGCGCGGCAAGGGCAAGTGGTTTCCAGTATTTCATAATCCACATTTTTTACTCTTTCTGCAGTCTGCCATAATTACGCTTCGTTCCTGCTGACTTGACCACTGGCGGACAACACCGGCAGCACATAGCGCTCCGCCACCGGATAAGCAGGTTTACCGCCCTTGTTCGGCCACAGGTAGGCAATCACGCGGTCGCGGCTGAATTTGGCAATGCTCACGCGGTTGCCTTGGTTGCCGCCAATAACAATCAGACAGCCATCCTTGGTAATGCCAATAACGAAGCCCACATGCCCGCCGCCCTGCCGCTCGAATACCACGATGCAGCCGTAGGCCGGCTTCGATAAGCGTGTGCCGGTTTCCAGCCATCCCTTGGCGCGATACCAGTGTTTCGGCAAATCTCGTCCGGCAGTGCGGCAGCAATGCGCTACAAAAGTGGAGCACCAAGGCGTTTCATCGTCCCGCCACCACGCGCCCAGAGCGATTAGCCAGTTGATGATGATTTTGTTGTGTTGCTTACCCGGGATTTCCGCCAAGCCTAAATGCTTGCGGGCTTCGTCAATCCACGGCAATTCTTGCAATGCCATTTTCTTTCTCCAAACAAAAAGCCCGCGCAATGGCGGGCAGAAATGTAAGTCATTGATTTTCCAGCTAGCCGCATATTGGGTATTTTTACACCCAATTAAAAAATATCCCATTGTTTTAAAACAGGATATTTCTTGCGATTCAGCTAGCCTTGTTTCAGTTGTAAAGGATTACTTTACAACTGGTTTCAGGTAGCCTAAAACCCACGAATTCGGGGGAATTAAGAGTTGTCAAAAATCCTTTGACAACTGGTTTCCAGGCTGCCTGGAAACGTTTTAATTTGGTGGTTTTACACCAGGTTAAATTCCAATTTACTGTTTATAAGGTTTATTTCAGCTTTCAGACTGCAGTCTTTCAGGTAGCCTAAAATTCTGCCGTCTAGCGGCGTGCCTTGAAGGCGGGATTGGCGCGGCAGCTGTCGGCAAACTCTTCCAGCCTTTTGGTGTACACGGCGGCGGTGTGCAGGGATTGGGTCAGCAGTTCCACGGCCTTGTCTTGGCCGGTA